>JALYTQ010000440.1 GCA_030854195.1 Chloroflexota bacterium | reverse complement strand
CCTCCATGCCATGCCACACCACCCTGTGACCGGTCGGGTTCAGTGTAGCCAGCCTTCCCAGGAGAAGTAGCCACCAGAACAACCAGAATGAAAGAACAGAACCTCCACTGAACCGCCCAGTTACTCTATACTCAAGCACCACAATACTAGTACAGCAGCGCTACCCCACCGTGACCCAATACACTACCGTGCAACGAACAACCGGTGACGCAATACACAATCCCGAGCACATGGCCGATACCAGCTTCAGTGGACATTTTTCAATGTACGTCTAACTGCCTCTAGCATCTGTTATTAGCATAACGCCTATCGCTCTCTGTATAGTCACGAGATGGAGAAATAGTATCACGCAGGTATCACAGTGTCTCTTCTTTCTGCAAACTGTTCTTTTGTACAGACAAATGCTGGTCTCTTGTACGACGCCACATGCCTACCCTCTCACTATAGTAGGGATGGGGCTAGCCTCCATCCGCTTGCCCATCACGCGCTCTTGAGCCGGATGGAGGCTAGCCCCATCCCTACTAACAAAAGAAACGAGGAGATCAGCATAATGACAACAGATACAACGCGGACCGCTCTTATCACCGGTGCCTCGCGTGGCCTGGGACGCGCGCTCGCCCGCCAACTGGCCCAACAACACTGGACGCTCATTCTCGATGCGCGTGGCTCCGAGGCGCTCGCAGCCGTGCGCGACGAACTTGCCGCGCTCACCAACGTTATTGCGCTGGCAGGCGATGTGACTTCCAGCGAGCACCGACAGGCGCTGGCTGCAGCCGCTCACAGCGTCGGTGGATTGGACGTACTTGTCAATAACGCGAGTATGCTGGGTCCCAGTCCCCAGCCAGAACTGCTCGCGTATCCATTAGAGGTGCTTGAACAGGTCTACCGCACCAATGTTCTCGCTCCGTTGGCGCTCATCCAGCAGGTGCAGCACGAACTGAAGCCGACAGCGCGCATCCTCAACATTACCAGCGATGCAGGCGTGGAGGCATATCCAGGCTGGGGCGGCTACGGATCGAGCAAGGCCGCGCTGGAACAGCTTTCGGCGATCCTTGCCGCCGAAAATCCCAACTGGCGCGTCTACTGGATCGATCCAGGCGATATGCGCACACAGATGCACCAGGAGGCGTTTCCAGGCGAGGATATCAGCGACCGCCCGCTGCCCGAAGAGAGTGTGCCCGGTCTCCTCGCGCTCCTCACTGGTGAGCATCCCAGTGGGCGCTACGCGGCGCGCTCGTTAGCAACAGCCAGGTGAAATGCTACAGCAGAAATTGTGCTATGATGAATACTGCATCAGATTATAATTTTCATGGAGAGCTAAATGTAAAAGAATGAGAGAAGCGTGCTATGGCAGAAATACTGACAAAAGATATAGCGGAGCAGCAAAAACCTGCTAACCAGCTAACATTCCTGGTGTATGGAGCTGGCGTGATTGGAAGCGTCTACGCCGCGTATCTCTGGGAGGCCGGGTTTGACGTGACACTGCTCGCCAGGGGTCAACGTGCAGAAACCTTACGTAAAAATGGCATTATGCTTGAAAACGCCTCTACTGGAGAGCGTACAGTCAGGCGGGTTCCTGTTAGCGAGCACCTCGCGCCGACGGATGTCTACGATGTCGTTATCGTCGCTGTACGTATGGATCAGCTTGCAGCGGTTCTGCCTGTGATCGCAGCCAACTCCCACATTCCTACAGTGCTATTTATGCTCAATAATCCCTCTGGTATACAGGGACTTCAGCAATTAGAAGCGCAACGCGTCGTGCCTGGTTTTCCTGGCGTCGGCGGAACAAGACAGGGAGAAGTGATCCGCTATGTGCTTATTCGCCAACAGCGCACGACGCTTGGTGAAGTGGATGGTCGCATCACACCACGCGTTGAGCAGATCGCCGCCGCACTCAAACAGGCTCAATTCTCCGTTGCCCTCAGTCGCGACATGCAAGGATGGCTTAAGACGCATGCTGTCTTTGTCTCATGCATCACCGCTGCTCTCGCTTCAGTGGATGGCGATAGTGTGCGTCTTGGACGTACTCGTGCAAATGTACTGATGATGGTTCAGGCGATCCGTGAAGGATTTAGAGCATTGCAGGCGCTCGGTATCCCTATCGCTCCAACCAACCTGAAAGTCCTCTTTACCTGGATGCCCGTATGGTTCGCTGTTTCCTACTGGCAACACGCCCTTCAGACGCCCGTGGGTACTCTCGCCATCGCGCCTCATACCAATGCAGCGCGTGACGAGATGCGGCAGGTCACGCTGGATATCCTGAAGGTACTTCAAAGCTCCTCTGCTCCAATTCCCACATTCGTTCGTCTGATGACATTCCTTGATATCCCTACCTGAGCTGTTCTTTCGTACAGCACTTAAACTGTCCTCTCGCTCAATGCGTTTCAATATTCCTCACGATATAGTGTCAACGTCAATAAAAAATGAACTATTGACGTTCGCCTATAGTGTGAGAGGTGAATAAGATGACGCGACTTTTACTTAGAAAAGGCCATAAAAACTTCTCTGAGCTCTCTATAATGAATTTCGCTTTACCACCCGAACTTGAAGCCAGCGAACCACCGGAGGCACGCGCCCTGGCACGCGATGAGGTCCACTTGATGGTCTCATCTATCTCAACGAACCAGGTTGAGCATACCAATTTTCGCCACATCGGAGACTTTCTGGAGCCAGGAGATGTGCTGGTC
>JALYTQ010000209.1 GCA_030854195.1 Chloroflexota bacterium | reverse complement strand
GACCTATTCTACTCTTTTTCATCGCTGGTGGTGCGCTCCCAGCGCATGGGCGACTCCTCTGAAAGAGAGGCGTTTTTCTGCTCTTCCGTGGCTACCGGAGTGCCAGCTGCCAGGTTGGCCCTGGTAGCTGGCGGTTCACTCTGCTCCACCTGCTCCGCTTCATCGCGCTGAGGATAGCTCGCTACTGTTCTCAGTACGATCAGGACCGCTATCACGACGATGAGGGCAAGAAAAACGATGACATAATACATATATCTGATCTCCTCCGACACATTTTCAGAGCACTATCGTTACAACACGGCCTGTGTTGCTGATGGCTGTTCCGTCTTTGCGTTAGCGAGCGGGCGGGTGATCTGATGCTGTAGCGTATTGATCTCGTTATGGATGATGCGGCGCACGATCGCAACGGTGCTGGCGTAGGTCGAGTCCATACCGAAGTACGAGAGGCTCCCCGCGCCCAGATTCTTGCTGCGTGTGTAGGGCGTGTCAGACGCGTAGTGCAGAATGCCCAGATCGTATGGCAGGCGGGCGAAATTAATATTCTCGCCGACCGGGTAACGCATCAGGTACTGGTCTTCGTAGACCGCGTTCAAGTAGGGACCGCTCTCCATCTCGACAACAGTATAGTTCGCCAGATAATAGAAGTCCAGGTACTGGCGATTTTGCAGGTAGGTGCCCTTGGCTGAGACGGCCTTCTGGTTGTCCAATACGGAGCCATAGATCAGGAATGGTTGCACGTCTTGGGCGAAGAAGGCATTATCCAGCCAGTAGGTATTCTGGCTGTGTTCGTCCATGACGACATTGGAGATCATCACATCGCCGATGCTGCCGTTGAGCGTCGCGGCTTTCCCCAGGACATAGACGCCGCGTATCTGCGTCAGGTTCTCCATGATCTCGCGCAGCATGCGGTAGGCCGCCATACCGAGCGGGTAGTCGATATTGAGAATGATCGCCTGACTTTGTTCCAGACAATCCATATGCGGCATGCGGCAGCGCGGATCAACCTCCGCCGGGCGCAGTTTCGCTAGTTCGATGATCTGCGCATCGATCTCCAGGCCATGACGGGCACCTATGTACCAGACGCCGCGCCGCTGTTCCTCCTGCGCGCGATTGCGTATAAACTCTCTTCCGGCGGGAGTACGTAGCCACTCGCGTGCCGCGAAGTAGAGGAAGTTCTGCCAGTTGCCGGGCACCTCTCCATTCTGCAGCTTGCGGCATTCGTCGGTCAGGTACGCATCCACTCCGCTCAACGCGAACTCCGTTAGCTCGGCCTCGCGACTGAGGATGACGCCGGAGAGAAGATTGGCCATACTGTGCGTATTGCTGGAGACAAAGTAGACCGGGCGGTTGGGCAGGCCCAGCGTGTCGAGCACGTTCTTCACGGGCGTCCACCACTGGCGCGTGGCGCGTACATAGCCCACGTGCGAGCCTCCGAGCATGCGCAAGCTAAAGCTCTTGCGCTGGCGTCCGATCACCAGTAGCGTCTCCCACAAATGGTCGCCCCAGATCACTTCCAGGCGTTGCCAATCGTCCGGCGCGATATGCAACCGTTTGCGCAATGCCTTACTGATCTCGGCGAAGACTGGCGAGCTGCGATCCATGCGCGTCTCCAGCAACTGCAGAGTGGTTGGGTCAGAATTGAGCAGATAGTACATCTTGTTCCACTCAATCTGAAAGGCGACCAGGATGGGCACGATATCGTCGGTATCGCTCACGCTGGCGACGTAGGCGGCCAGTGTCTCTTTGCCGTCATAGAACCACTTGCGCCGCCGGGCCGACGCCGTCACGGCCTCCCATGTATCGACGTGGAAGCCTTGCTGCATAAAGCCTTCCTCCGACTGGCCTAGCAGGACCAGGTTGCAATTGATAATCGAGGCTGGCAGGCGCAGAACGCTATAGATGAACGCCGACATATCGGGATGCTGCGCGCGCGCATCGGGATGCAGGCTGGAATCGATGTTATAGTGCGCCTGCACGAGCGCCTTGAGGCTGACTTCCCCTGAACTTCTCAGTAGCGTATTGTAGGTGCGAATGTAAAGCTCAACGTCCCGCTTGCCTGCCTCATGATATTTCTCTCCATGCTCAAGCTCGGGCGCAATCGCGATGGAGCGCGCTCCATAAGCATCCCCTAGAAGCTCGTCGTCGCCCTCGAATAGGTCTGGATGCTTGCCGTCCAGGGAGGCGTTTTTCCCCGCCTGTTCGCTGGCGTCTGAACGGCTGTCAAATGGACTTACATTTTTCTGTTTACGTGGCATGTTAATATTCCTTGAGTCTCATTCCAAAACATAACCCTTCTCAAAAAAATCTTGCTTTTCTCGTCAAATTATGTCACAAAACACATAAATTTAGCGTACACTAGTGGTATGAGGTGTTACTAAAACGTTTGGCGTCCCCATGCCCGACGTTTCCCCCTGGTAACGCCTCCTCCTCAATTTGGGGGCCACTAGCGCCATAATAACGTATCCTCGTTGCCGGGTACAGGCGCGTCTTCGCCTTCGGCGTTGCGCGCGCGCCGTTCGCAGCGCACCTCACTATTCGTCAACAGTTGCTGCATAACTGCATCATACTCCTGTAATGTAAATTGTCCAAATTGGGCGAGCAGCAACTGTTGACGCAGATCGGGCCAGCGCCGCGCTCGTTGGGCGCGTCCCTGCTGCAGAGCGCGCTGATAGAGTTGCTGCAGCTGCGCGCTCAAACGCAGCTGCTCCTGCCTAACGAACCACTCTTCGCCCAGGACGCCCTGCCGACTACTGGCCTGGATGGCGCGGCGGTGCAGGCAAACGGCGTCGTTCATACTTATGATGCTGTCCTGACGCCGTGTGGCGAAGATCAGGGTATACGGTACCTCTTCAACGGTCGCCGGGCGCACCTGCATGGGCAGGGCAATGCGCTGCACCGGGAGCAGGAAGTGACGCTGCATAGAGGCTATGAATAGTTCCAGCAAGCCATCAAGCGCGAGGGTAAGCTTATCTTCACCCTCTGGTAACATCTTCCAGCGATCGCTACGTAGCACAGTGGTCAGCAACGTGGCCTGGGCAGGATTGTGCCGGGCCGCCAACAGACGCGCTTCGAGCTGCTTGTGGGGGGCAAGCAAACATAGCTCTGTTGGCACGGTGCGCTGATAGAGAGGCGCGAGATCTTCGTAGCTGAACTGGACGGGACCAAATGGATTGAGCAGAAAAATCGCCGGTGCTTGCTCGATCTCTTTCAGCAGCGCGGGAGCGGCCTCCGACCAACTTGCTTTGACAATGCCACTCCCTTTGGGAATGGTTACAGCGACGTTCGCTCCTGCCTTTGCCTCTTTACGCTTGCCGCTCGTTCCAAGCAGCAGGCCATGCAGCGCGATGGGCTTCTCCTCCCGTGCCAGAAGCTGCGAGAGCGAGACGACGGACTGCAGCGTCTGGGGGACGCTCGTTGTCTTCTTCCGCTCGCTGCCGTTATGACCCCTGTCCTCTTCTGGCGACGCCCCTGCGCGACTCTCCACGCCCAGTCCATCGACCCAATAGCAACGACGAAAGATCCGCGTCGCCGCCAGGGTGCGGCAATAGGCAGCGGCATAGTCGTGTAGCAGCCACTCCCGCAACGAGGTGAGAATAGCGCGCTCGGTCAATCGGCGCGAGCGCAATGGCTGCACATATCCATGTGCGTCGGGAGCGTGCCGGGCGTTGTCGAATTCAGTCCACAGGTCCATCTTATACGTATTTTACCATACGGAATGCATCTTTTGCGCAGCTTCTCCCTCAGTGTCAGGAACGCTGCAAGGAACGCTTCAGCAACGCTACATATACTACACTCTGGGTAGGACACATTTCTGACCTCAAGTGCTTCTCATTATGGTTCTTAGTGCACTTCCACTTGACCTGAGAGGTTTTCACGAGTATACTTTCCCCACCGGGGGCGGTTGAAGTTCGTGTCCTTGCTCGACCCGCTTGAGGATACTGAAATTAGACACGGAGAATTTCTCATGCAAAAGACAAAAGGTTTTCTTCAACGTCAGCCCCATGCTACAAGGCCGGATCGTCCTACGCGCGCAAATGATCTCAGGACAGCGCGCTCGGGCGAACACATTCCGCTGTGGATCTCCATAGCGGTGATTATCGGCGCTCTCTTAAGTGCCGCTGGCGCTGTGATTAGCAAGGTAGACCCTACTTTACTAACGAATGGTGCCCTCATGACAGATGCGGCGCGCGTCTACACAGACTACCTGTTTGCGCGCAACATCTCCTTGACAATAATGTTGCTTCTGCTCCTGACAGCGCGAGCCCGGCGAATGCTGGCTGGCTTTATGGTGCTGATGGCCCTTATTCAGTGCTTCGATGTTTTAAACGATCTACTTAGCAGAGATTTTCTGCTCGTCCCAGGTTTGCTCGTATTCGCCATCGTGTTCCTGTTCGGGGCATCGCAGCTATTCGGGCAGGGCTTCTGGCATAGTAGCGCCTGGCATGAGTCCCATCGGTAACGCTTCAGGTCGCCTTAGCGCCTGTGGTGCAGCTCACTACATTAAACTATCGTGAGCTGCATCATATATATGAAATTTGCATATACGTGATAATAGCGTGATAGCCCAATTCGATGCTGTGACGCAACTGTAAAATGCAGGCACTACTCTGTATAGTGGGGAAGGCGCGTGCTCCTTTCCTCGTCTATTCAGGAAGGGTGACTCTAATGACTAAGAGGACCGAAGCAACAATCTGTGTTCTGGCTGTACTATTCGTGCTGTCGACCATCCCAATCGATCTACATATTGCGTTTGGTCTGGGCTTTATCTTCATAATCGCGATCATCATCTACAAATTGAGCCAGGTGGAGATGAAGAAGCACGATAAAGTATTTTGAATAATAGAATACGCATGTGTAAAACTGAGAAGCGGCAAACTATGAGTGGATGAAGCCCTTCACCGCCTCCACTACCAGCCTGTGTTCCACTAGCTTCAGCCGCTCGTGCAGGCACTCCTCCGTATCCCCCTCCTCGATTGCCACCTCCTCGCGGCAGATGACGGGTCCGGCGTCTACCTCCGGTGTTACATAATGTACGGTACTGCCAGTGATTTTGACGCCTGCGTCGAGCGCCTGTCTGACAGCGTGCAGGCCGCGAAAGACCGGGATGATGCTACCATCACGCGTGGTGAAACTGCTGCCAACTCCCTTATCGGGGATGAGCGCGGGATGCAGGTTAATGATGCGCCCGGAGAATTGGGTGATGAAGTCGGCGCTGAAGATGCGCAGCCAGCCAGCCAGGACGATCAGGTCAGTTTTGAAGAGATTGAGTAGGACTGTCAACTTTGCTTCGGCCTCCGCGCGCTCGCGCCAGGGCAGGTAGAGCGCGGGCAGCCGGTGTTTCAAAGCTCGTTGCAGGCCATGCGCGTCGGCCTTGTTGCTCACAACCAGCGCGATCTCCACGCCGGGCAGTTGCTCGTCTTCGATAGCGTCGATCAGCGCCTGCAGGTTGCTGCCGCTACCGGAGACGAGGACGGCGATACGCAATATGTGTGTGTTTGTTGGCATCATTTACTGCTTCTTCTTTATTTCCCCAGGTCTCTACATTAAACCACGCCGCGCAATATCTCTTCGATAATGCATTCCTTCAAATGAGATGCGCGCCGCTGCCTCGTATACTCTTGCAACTGCTTCTTGCAGCGTTGCTCCGCGCGCGGCGACGCTGAGCACGCGACCACCGGCGGTGACGAGGCGTCCATCTTTCAACGCGGTTCCGGCGTGGAAGACCTGCACGCCCTCTACGCAGTTGGCCTCTTCAATGCCGCTGATGGGCAGGCCCGAGCGGTATGTACCGGGATAGCCGCCGGAGGCGAGGCTGAGGCTGATGGCGTAGCCTGGATGCCACAGCGCGTTGAGGCTCTGGCCTTTGTCGTACGCGAGCACGTCGAGCAGGTCTGCGCGCATAAGAAGCATGAACGCCTGCGTTTCGGGATCGCCGAAGCGCGTGTTGTGTTCCAGGACCATAGGACCGTGCGCCGTGAGCATGATGTTGGAGTAGAGGACGCCACTGAAGGCGATGCCCCTGTCCTTGAGCGCCCGCAAGGTTGGCTCGATAATCTGCTGACGTATGCGCGCCTCCTGCGCGGCGTCAACGAAGGGTAATGGAGTGTAAACGCCCATGCCGCCCGTGTTGAGGCCCTGGTTGTTGTCAAGGGCGCGTTTGTGGTCCTGCGTGAAGGTCAGGAGAAGATAATCGGTGCCGTTGCAGATGGCGGTCGAGCCGATCTCGTCGCCCTGCAGATAGTCCTCGATCACGACCGTTTCTCCGGCAGCGCCAAAGATGCGTTCGACCATCATCTCCTTGAGCGTGGCGCGCGCGGTATCCATGTCCAGGGCGACGACCGCGCCCTTGCCAGCCGCGTTGCCATCGGCTTTGATGACGACTGGCGCGCCGTGCTCTTCCAGGTACATGGAGGCTTCGGGGTAGCTGATGAAGGTGCGGTGTTGCGCGGTGGGGATGGCCGCCGCGGTCATCAGGTCTTTGGCGAAGGCTTTGCTGCCCTCCAGGGCCGCGCCTGCCGCGTCTGGACCGAAAATGGGCAGACCGTGCTGGCGGAAGAGATCGACGATGCCTGCCACCAGCGGAACCTCGGGTCCGACGACGGTCAGGTCGATCTGGGCGCGCTCAGCAAACGCCGCCAGTTCCGCGAGTTGGGTCACGTCAAGCGGCACGCATTCCGCACTGGACGCCATGCCAGGATTGCCCGGTGCCGCGAACAGACGCGTCATGCGGGGACTCTGTGCCAGTTTCCATACCAGCGCGTGTTCCCTCGCGCCTGAACCGATGACTAATACGCGCACTTTTTCAGTCCTCCTCTACTACATTATATACAGATGCTCTACGCCTTCTTCACAACAGCGTCCAGGGATATGAGGGGCAGGCGCTGTCGACTCGTGTTCGCCTCCGTCTTGGGATCGAAGGGCCAACCCTGCTTCTCCATGCAGCCGTAACAGAATTCGCGTTCCAGGAGCTTGAGCGCGCCTTCGTCGTCGAGCTGCGCGCCATCGAAGGAGGAGGCCATAGCTCTTCCTAAACCGGCCATGCTCAGGTAGCCCAGGCTGTCTACGCCGATGTAGTCCGCTACCTCCTGTATGCTGCGACCCGCCGCGATCAGCTCCGTCTCCTGAGGAATATCGATGCCGAAGTAGCAGGGATGGCGCAGCGGCGGCGAGCTTGAGCGCAGGTGGATCTCTTTGGCACCGTGGCGACGCAGGGCCGCGACGAGCCGCTTCATAGTATTGCCGCGCACGATCGAATCGTCGACGATCACCAGACGCTTGCCCGCGATATTGGGCTTGACCATATTGAACTTGAGGTCAACTTCCAACTGACGCAGGCGCTGGTCGGGCTTAATAAACGTGCGGTCGGTATAGCGATTTTTGATGATCGCCTTTCCGTAAGGAATACCCGCCTGCTCGGCATAACCAAGGGCCGCGGGGATAGAGGAGTCGGGGACGGGCGCGACGAGATCGGCCTCGACCGGGAACTCTTTAGCCAGTTCGCGTCCCAGCGCCTCGCGTACGGTATAGGTGTACCTGCCGTGGATCTCGCTAGTGGCGTCAGAGAAGTAGATGTACTCGAAGACGCAGAGGCTCTGGCGTGGCATCTTGACCAGCGTTTCGCCGCGCATCCCCTGCTCGTCGATAGTAATCAGCTCGCCCGGTTCGACCTCGCGTACATACGTCGCGCCGGTGCGATCGAGCGCGCACGATTCGGAAGCGACGATCCAGCTATCGCCGATACGGCCTAGACATAAGGGCCGCATGCCCCAGGGGTCGCGCATGGCGTAGAGCTTGCCTTCTGAGAGGATAACGAGGCTGTACGCGCCGCGCAGCAGCGGGAAGGTAGCGATCATGCGTTCGCGCAGCGTCTGGCCCTCGGCGTAGAGCAGCAGCAGGGCAATGACCTCGCTATCAGTCGTGGAGATCATTGCGTTCTCCGGCATCATGGCGCGCAGAGCTGGACCGTTCACCAGGTTGCCATTGTGCGCCACGGCGATCGATTCATAGCGAACGTGCCGCGCGCCCACAATGAAAGGGCCAGCGTTCTCTACACAACTGGAGCCTGTCGTCGAGTAGCGCACATGGCCGATGCCGCAGCGCGTAAAGGGCAGGCTTGTGCCCGAGTCCTGGAATACGTCGCGCACCTTGCCCATTGCGATGCGGTCCGCGATGTGGCCCGCGCTATCGTAGACGGCCATACCGGCGCTCTCCTGACCACGATGTTGCAAAGCTGTGAGCGCTAATGTAAGGTAACGTCGCACATCGAGGCTTGCATCCTCGTTCTGCGCATAGATTCCCACTACACCGCAAGCATCGTGCAGCCGTTCCATGCTCTCTTCTCCTCTCTGAAAAAGGGATGTCCAATGACCGGACTATCTCTGACGAAATTTCCCGGTCAGATCCGCCACCAGTGCGTAACGGTCAGCAATTCCTTGCAGGTCTTCTGGGGTGACATCCTTTAAGTTACGGTATACCTGTTTGTCCAACATACGATTTTTGTCGCCGCCGGGCCAGAGCCGCCAGCTATCATTGTCGATAACATCGGCGACGAGCAGATTTCCCGCCGCGTCGCGCCCGAACTCGATCTTGAGATCGACGAGGGTGACATCGACATTGGCCCAGGCGCGTTCGAGCGTCTCGAACACGCGTTGACCCAGCGCGATCATTTCTGAAATCTCCTGTTGCGTCGCCAGACCCTGTTCAATGATGTCTCGCGTCCAGATCTGTGGATCGTGGCGCGCATCATCTTTCAAAAACGTCTCGACCAGTACAGGCTCGAAGCGCGTTCCCTCGCTTACTTCGGGATGACGCCTGAGATAAGATCCGGTAGCAAGACGCCGCTGGACGTGCTCAATGGGTAACATGCTGCAACGCCTGATAAGGAGCGCTGTAGCATCTATCTGTTTGATAAAATGGGTAGGAATGCCCGCGTCGTTCAATAGCTGAAAGACGTTCGCGGTCGTAAGCGTGCTCCAGCGAGATTTCCCCACCAGCTCATTGCGGCGTACACCATCGCCCGCCGTGATCTGATCCTTGCTCACCATGCAGGCAAGCGTGTCATCGCCAGGGTAGGCGTAGATCTGTTTGGTCTTCCCTTCCGCGAGCAGGGGACCAGCTTCTGGCCTATCTATCATCACGTACCTCTCTTCTTTCATTAGTAGGGATGGGCCTTGCGTCCATCCGGCTGTCCATCATGCTCAGCGAGCCTTGTGTC
>JALYTQ010000208.1 GCA_030854195.1 Chloroflexota bacterium | reverse complement strand
CTCTCTTCTTCCATGCGGGCGCGTGCTCCCCACAACTCGGCTTTCTCCAGGACGCGCAGATCGGGACTGACGACGGTCACGCTATCCAGCAGGTTGCTCGCTTTAAGCGTGGAGATCACATGATGCAGCATATCGAGTACCAGGCTGGCCCGCTGCTCATGCGTCAGGTGATCGGCGAGCCGACTTTTTGCCTGGTTGAGCGTCTTTACCGGAATCAAGGCTCTATATATCATTGTTTCCTTATGAAATGCGGTGTCAAACAGCCAGCCCTGCTGCCTGCAAGACGCTGCGCGCGAGGGCGGCTTTGCTTGTGTCGTCGTGCATAATGGTGTTGGTGACAAGCGTTGGGATGCCCAGATCTTCGATGGCGGTGCTCAGTTGCGCGTCCTGTTCGTCGATCACCATCACATCGAGAAAGTCGCGGTAGCAGCGCGCCACGCCGACCGCCGAGACATCCATCCCCAGTCCACTCATCAATTTGTCAGCCGGTCCCTTGATTGGAGCCCCGCCGATGATTGGGCTGACCGCGACGACCATACCCTGCGTCTCGTGCAGCGCGTCGTGAATGCCAGGAACCGCCAGCAGTGTGCCGATACTGACGATAGGATTACTTGGCGCGATCAGAATGGCCTCGGCCTCTTTAATCGCGTCCAACACGCCCGGGGCTGGCCGTGCCTCGCTGGCACCGACGAAGACGACGCCTTGCACTTCATCAGCGGTGCGGCGCTTGACCATGTATTCCTGGAAGTGCAGCAGGCCAGCGGGCGTCTGAATATGCGTTGTCACGGGCTGATCGCTCATCGGCAGCACGCGCAGAGCAAGACCCAGGTGCGAGCGCAGGTCGTCGGTTACTTCGCTCAGGGTCTTGCCCTGGCGCAGCAGGTTGGTGCGATGAATGTGCGTGGCGAGATCGCGGTCGCCGAGCAGAAACCAGTCCTCGTTGCCGTAGCTGGTCAGTTGCTGCATCGTGTAGTGCGTATCTTCGCGGATGCCCCAGCCGTGGCTCTCGTCAACAAGGCCCGCGAGCGTATACAGAACGATATCGATATCGGGCGAGACGTGCAGCCCATAGAAGTCGCGGTCATCGCCAGTATTGACGATAACAGTAAGTTCCTGTTGCGGAACAACCTGCGTGACTCCTTGCAAGAAGCGTGCGGCACCGACTCCACCGGCAAGAACGACAATCATATTTCGATCACCTCAATCAAAGCGTACAATAAGATTTTCTAAAGGGAGACGTTCGCGCCGCTGCGGATCGGCGGCGGCGTAGCCCACGGTGATGAGCGCGTGTGGGATGAGATGCCTGTCCAGGTCAAGCGCCTCGCAGACCACTTCGGGACAAAAGAGCGGCGCGCACATCCAGCCCGCGTCCAACCCAAGATCGTACGTCATGAGCAGCATGTTTTGAATGGCTGCTCCCAGGCTCTGGATTGCCATAATGTTCTCGTCGGACTGGCGTTTCTCATCCGGGTAGTGGTCCAGGTCCTCAAGGTAGAGACAGGGGAGAATGATCGCGGGCGCGGTAAGAATGCGCTGACGCGACTTCTCCAGGCGTATGTTCACGATGCTGTCATCTTGCCCATCCATCTCCAGGTTCTCTCGCCACGTCACACCCATGTGGTCGGCGAGCAGCGTTTTGGGCTCCTGCCGCGTGAGCACGACGAAGCGCCAGGGTTGGCGACCGTGTGGTGAGGGAGCCCAGCGCGCCGCCTCCAGTATCTGTTCGATTTGCTCGCGGCTGACGGGACGTGCCTGATATTTGCGCACGCTGCGTCGGCTGCGGAGAAGCGTGGCGAGATCGTCGGCGCGGGTAGGAAGGGTTGTCCGCCGGGTATCTGAATGTATGGTCACAACGTATCGTTACCTCTTTACTAGTAGTGTTAGCGAAACATATCCGTCGCGCTATCTCTGAGCAGCGGACGCGCATCCCCCTCGGTGGGTGTGTAGGTATAGCCACGGATCAGCGCGACTGGAACGCGATCGATCTTGCCCATGACGAGCTCGCCCGTGGAGGCCAGTTCATCCGCCACCGCGATAGCGCTTGCCTGGAGTTCGTAGCCATAGGGATCGCGCAGGCCCCGGTAATCGATGATCGCCTCCATGCCGGAGACGCCAATCGCCATATTGACCTGCCCATTGCGCCAGGGACGCCCCCATGTGTCTGAGATGATAACGGCGATATCGACCGTCTCTCTCCCCTTGCTCGCCAGTTCTTGTAGTCGTTGGCGCAGTGCCAGGGCCGAACGGTCGGGATCGAGGGGCAAGAGCGTCAGGGCGCGCTGTCCATTGACATTCGATTCGTCTACGCCCGCGTTGGCGCAGATGAAACCGTGCCGCGTCTCGCTGATGAGTACGCCATGGTCCATGCGCACGATGCGCTTGCTCTCGCGCAGGACCACCTCGACGTGTTGGGCATCCTTGTTGTATTGTTGCGCGAAAGATTGCGCGAACGCGGATGCCTCTACTTCGTCGAGATTCACAACGCGACCCTCTGCTTTAGAGACGATCTTCTGGGTTACAATGAATACATCGCCGGATTCTATCGTCAAACGTTGCTGCTGTAGTGCTTCATAAAGAAGAAGACCCAGGTCGCTCCCATCTGGAATCTCCCTGATGCCTGTTATTGGTATAACGCGTAGTTCGGTACTCATTAAAAGCCTCTCCTTGCGTTGTATTATATCCTTTGCGTTTCAATACTGCAAAAAGGAAAGTATTATGCTCTGAGCGCGTGCGAGCATAGTACTCTGGTCTATGAAACTTGTTATCCCTGCTCTACGAGATATACTTATAAGGTGGTTGCCTTTGAGCACGCCACAATTTTTAAAGAAAAACTATAAGGAGTATGGTGATGTCTTTCGTGAAATCACTCGGCCACGCAAGCCTGGGTGCTATATTTGTTATAAATGGCTGGGGTGCTTTTTCCAATCCCGGTGGGCGCGTAGACATGGTTGCCAATGCGGGCATTCCGCGCGCAAGAGAGGCGACGATCCTCAACGCGACAACCATGATAGTTGCCGGTACCACTCTTGCCGCTGGTATTTTTCCTAGAATCTCGGCTGCCCTCTTGATTGGTTCCCTGATTCCAACAACATATGTTGGACACGCGTTCTGGAAAGAGGAGACGCCCGCTGGTCGTACCGGTCAGCAGACGCAATTTTTGAAGAACCTGGCGATGATCGGTGGCCTGCTTCTGGTGCTGCAAGAGGGATAGGCGTCCGGCTGGTCTCCTAACATCGCTTTTGCTAAAAACATGAATGCACTGGTCAAATAAGGGTACCTGCTCAGCATCCTATAGCACCCGTGGCCTTTGGGAAAGGGGTCTGTAATGGCCTGAGTTGTTACGTGAGAGATGCTGCCTGCGAGCCGTTCCCATTCTCGCCGAGGAGCTTATCCAGCGTCGCGCGTTTGATGCGATACGCCTGTCTCTCATTCAGGTGTGGCAACACTACCGCTTCGAGCACTCCTTGCTTGACCCAACGGCGTACCGTTGTATCGTCGACACGAAGAATCTCGGCGACCTCCGACACTGTTAAAAGTTCGCTCATGTGTTCTTACATCCCTTCCGTAATTGTAGTGGCTATGCTGTGTTTTGCTATTCCTGTCTTCTTGCACCATCTGCAAGGTGTGTAGTGCAGAAGGTCTAGAAGATGAATACAAAAGATTGCACTCATTACAATTGTATAACATTGTAGGATAGCTGTAAAGGGATATTACATGGATTTGTTTCTTCTTTTTGCTACATTAGAATAGTCTAAGGATTCTTACCTTTTTGTGCGTTGATCCCCTATGGGCGCTTGCTTATGCCATGGCTTTGTGAGATACAATATTGGCAGTACTTCTATGGTTTGAAAGGTAGGATTGTCTTCATTATGAGTGAGCAGGAACAGAGCAAGGTTGTGATGGTTGTTGTGGCGCATGCCGACGATGCGGAGTTTGGCTGCGCGGGCACAGCAGCACTCTGGGCACGCGAGGGCTGGGATGTTTATTATGTCATCTGCACCGACGGAGGGAGTGGCGGCTCCGACGATGCTCTCGATATATCGGCGGCGGCGCGCAAGCAGGTCGTAGAGGCGCGCATAAAAGAGCAGCAGGACGCTGGCAAGATATTGGGCCTGAAGTCGGTGATCTTTCTGGAATATCCCGATGGACAACTGCAGCCCTCCATGGAACTCCGGCGCGATATCGTCCGTCTCCTGCGCCGCTATCGTCCCTCGCGCGTAATCTGCCAATCGCCCGATCGCTCGTGGACGCCGTCGCTATCGATCGGGCGCTATCATCCCGATCATCTGGCGGCAGGCCGTGCCACGTTGGAGGCCATCTACCCGGCCTCGCAAAATCCGTGGGACTTTCCCGAACTTTTAGAGGAGGGACTCAAGCCGCACAAGGTGTCCGAGGTCTTTTTCATGGGCGCGCCCGTGCAGAACTACTTCGCGGATATCACCTCGACGATGGATCTGAAGCTGGAGGCTTTGCGCGCTCACAACAGCCAGCTCGCTGATCATTTTGCTGAGTTGGAGGGGTGGATACGCTCCTTTGGCTCCGAGACGGGGACGCGCTACGGTGTTGAGTACGCGGAAGAGTTCCACCGCTCAGAAAATAGATAACCATAGGAGATCCTTTTCTCATGTAAGTACTGCACTTGCACATAGTCTGTCTATATGGCATAATTGATCTAGAAGACCTTCGGGGCAGGGTGAAATTCCCGACCGGCGGTGTGGCGTGTATTCTTAATGTGCATGCCAAGCCCGCGAGTCTTTTAGCAGCGCTACTGCGCCGCAAAAGACAGATTCGGTGCAATTCCGAAGCCGACGGTACAGTCCGGATGGGAGAAGGTTAGTATGTAGATCATGCCGTCTATTATGCGCGCATCTCAGCACGTGGAATAGAGGAGTAATAAGCTACCCTCTAGCGGGGAGCAATTGCTCTCAGGTGATCTTCGTTCATCTCCCTCACAAGCCTCCCAAGTCAGTTGAATTGGCGGTTGTCTATGTCTTCGTCGCGCCGCCAGTATAGCTATGACAAAAGGGATGTTCATGAGCGTAACAACTTCTACAAGGAAAGATGCGTCCACCTTTGGGCGCAGGTTCGCCACCGTACGAACGGGCGAACAGACTGGCACGCCGCTGCCACTCCCGTCAAATGAGAGCAGGCGTGCGGAGAAACGGATGGCATCGGTCGGTGAGCGCACCTCTCCAGCGAGGGCAACGGGACGCCTGCTCACCGCGACACCGGCTGTGCTTGTCGCCATTCTCGTATTGCTGGCCTGGTATAGCGTAACCACCCCTGGGCACGTGTCGGATCTCTTCCTGCCCGCGCCTGCCGCTGTGTTCGCCAGCCTGTTTGCGGGCTTACAGTCAGGCGTCTTCTTAAGCAACGCCCTGGTGACGATTGAAGAGAGCGTGTTTGGCTTCCTGTTATCCCTGGCTATCGCGCTGCCTCTGGGCTATGGATTGGCGAAGTCGCGCCTGCTCGCGATCACCATTAATCCGTACATGGCGGCGGGCCAGGCCATTCCAGCCATCGTCGTCGCGCCCTTCTTCTCGCTCTGGCTGGGGTATGGATTGCTCCCCAACCTGCTCATTTGCGCGCTGGTTGTCTTCTTCCCTATGGTGATCAACACTATTCTGGGAGTGAGGACCATCGATTCCACTTTAACGGATGCCGCGCGCGTCGAGGGAGCCTCCGGCTGGTCGCTATTGGCCCATATCGAGTTTCCCCTCGCCCTGCCATCTCTGCTGGCGGCGATTCGTACCGGCTTTACCCTCTCGATTGTAGGGGCGCTGGTCGGCGAATTTGTCGGCGGCGATCAGGGGCTGGGAGCCTTAGTCTTGATGGCGAAAAACCAGTTCAATACGCCATTTATGTTCGCGACAGTCCTTGTATTGGCGGCTCTGGCTGCACTATACTACTGTATGACCTGGGCGCTGTCAAAAGTGGCTGAGGCGATCTACTAATTTACAGGGCAAGACCCGCTACACATGAATGGAGAATATAATCGATGACCAGACGCCATCGTTCGTCTATACTGTTGTCTTTTTTATCCCCGCTGATCCTGCTGGCGCTGCTGCTGAGCGCGTGTGGGAGCACGTCGACCAGCGGTAGCGCTTCGTCGACGCCGGGCGCATCAACGAAGAGCGTTTCGATCGGCTTGGGTTACGTGCCCGACGTTCAGTTCGCGCCATTTTATGTCGCGCAGAGCAAGGGGTACTATAGCAGCGCCGGACTCAACGTGACCTTTAATCATGGCATCGTTCCCGACCTCTTTGGTTCCATGGTCTCGGGAAAGAATAACTTCGTCTTCGCTGGCGGCGACGAACTGTTGCAGGCCCGCGATAAAGGTATCAAAGCCATTGACGTGGCGACGATCTTCCAGAAGTATCCCGTGAGCCTGATCGTGCCCGCTGATTCATCGATCAAGACGCTGGCTGATCTGAAGGGACATAGCATCGGCGTTCCGGGGATGTACGGCTCGACCTACACAGGGCTGCTGGCTCTGCTCTACAAGGCGGACCTGAAGCTCTCCGACGTGCATGTGCAGTCAATCGGTTTTACGCAGGTGGCGGCGCTCGTGAGTCGTAAAGTGGATGCCGTGATGGGCTACTCGAACAACGAGCCGCTGCAACTGGCGCAGCACGGCTTCGCGGTGCGCACCTTCAATGTCTCCGATTATCAGCCACTGATCTCGAACGGCATCATTACCACCGAGGACATGTATCGCAATCAGCCGCAGGTAGTGCGCGCATTCGTGCAGGCGACGCTGAAGGGCCTGAAGGATGTCATTGCCGATCCCTCGGGCGCGCTCACCATCTGCAAAAACTACATTCCCACCCTGACAGATACCGCCCAGGCGCTTACCGTCTTGAAGGCGACGATTCCGATCTGGCAGGGGACAAACCAGCCCGGCTATAACGATAGCGCTGCCTGGCAGTCGATGGAGCAGTTCCTGGTGGAGCAGAAGATGATCAAGCCAGTAGGTAATCTCGCGCAGGCTTATACCAACCAGGCAGTTTCTTGAAGATGAGTTTGAAGTAGCGTGTTGGCAGGCAAGCGATCCTGACTGTTTGCCTGCCAGTACACTACAAACTCTTCCTATAAGAGGGTTCGCCAACAGTGTCGAGGTTGCGCAAGAGCTACGAAATCCTGGGATCTACACATTGCCATAATCGCGCGGATGAACGAAATTGACTTTGAGCACGATGGGTTGAGGATAGTTGCCGAACTGCTCACCGAAGATATTGAGGCCACCGGCGTTTACCGCGTCGGGCTTGACGCCTAGGCGCACATCGATAAACGGCTGCTTGCTGAGCCCCAGGTCGTTGATGCTGACGGAACTGATGAACTTCCCATCGATGTAGCTGCCGTCCTCCGTGACCGACCAGATCTTGAGCATGCCATATTGGCTGTCCTTCGTCTCCCACCACTGTGGCGTCAGCAGGCCGCGCTTGCCGCCAAAGTCAGCCGGGCTGGTCCAGCAGCCGATCTCTACGCCGTTGACCCAGAGTGTGATGTCGGAGGGCCAGTCAAGATGATGCAGCGGTGCCTCTGAACAGATCTCGGCGCTTAGATCAAACTGTGTTGCCCGCGTCCCGATGGGCAGGTGATTGGGGAAACGATAGGAGACGTGCCCATAACCGAACCAGATCAATTGGGCTGTGACATGCTCGGGTTCGTAGAAACTGGCAGGGTTGTCCAGCAGTCCTATCAAGTTAGTTGGGCTGGCCAAGCCGCAGGTGGGGTGGATATCAAAGTCGTAGTATTGGCCCACCGGCATAGAGATGCTGAACGAATCGTGCGAATTTGCTTCGACATGCTCTAAGCGGATATGTACGTCGTCATAGGTCCGCGCGCACAACTTCTGTAAGCCATGGGTCGCGGGAATGACCTTCGTCCGTATCAGGTCCGCTCTCTCCAGAATCTGGATATGCGTCGTTGCAGAGGAGGGCGCGATCTGCAGCGCCTCCGCGATATCGTTTACATTGACAGTGCGATCACCCAGATACGCGAGAATCGCCAGGCGTGTTTCGGAGCCAAGGGCCTTTAACAGACGAAGCGATGTTTCACCGTCGTTCGTAAGGTTTAAAAATAACACTTTTCCTGTCATATTTCACTACCGTATAACGGAAGGTTTCACGCGCAAGACGAGAATGCCGCCGCTGTTTCCTTCGTAATGTATCTAATCGTTACGAAACAGTATAAAGTATAAGTCGTGAGAATGTCAATGATACAGGCTTGTACCCTTTCTTTTCAGTGTATCCGCCCTTCTTTCATTGCTTCCAAAGTGGCTATTCTATTAGGTGAAATGGCAATTAAAGGAGCAGGCTCTGTTATGGCTTCATGGAAAATACCCTCTTACTGCTAAAAACAAGAATTCCTTTGCCAATAGGCTTGACAATAGCGCTTTTCTGATCTACACTGTAGGTATTCAATTAGGGAAAAGGCGAATTGAAATTGCTTTTCTTGATAGGATTAGTCATTTAAGTAAGAAGCTGGTCGCTTAGTAAAGCTCTTTAGCTTCCGTAAGTCCGAACTATAGACAACTCTTTCTCTGCTTCTAGCATGTATGCTGTTCTAGAGGACAAGGGAAGGGGATGAATGGTTGATCGGTCGAATACACTGGAAAGGAGGAGGCATTCGTCGCTTATCCCGGAATTTTCTGGTTTCCATAATGGAAAGGTGTACGGCACATCTTCTAGTCATTGTAGGACTAGCGCAATTGGTCGCCACTGGTGCGAGCGTCCCACAGGGGATGTCGCATGGTGTCTACGTCAATATTTTTCCTCATACTGTCTGAAGGAGGACATTCTGCTATGAAGCGTAACAGTTCTTTCCACCTGGGTTTCACATTGATGCTCAGCGTTTTGTTGGGTGGCATTCTGCTTGTAGGCTGCGGAGGAAGCAGTGGTGGTAGCAGCGGTAGTAGTGGTGGTAGTAGCTCGGCTGCGGGCGCTACGAGCTGCGGCAATCCTCCCAAGTTGACCAAGAGCACTGGCCTCAAAGTCGGCTTCTCGCAAAACATCAGCAACAGCCCCTGGCGTCTCGCCGAGAACAAGAGCATGCAGGACGGGGCGAAAGCCGCTGGCGACACCTTTGTTATGACCGACGCGGGCGGTCAGGACTCCAAGCAGGTTTCAGATATCCAGTCCCTGATCTCGCAGAAGGTCGATGCCTTAATCATCGCTCCTCTCACAGAGACGGGCGAAGTCTCCGCTATTCTAGCCGCTAAAAAGGCGTGTATCCCGG
>JALYTQ010000207.1 GCA_030854195.1 Chloroflexota bacterium | reverse complement strand
CCTCCGGGAGCCACATCTCGCCCTGCATAGTAAACTCGACCGGATAGTACTGATGAAAGGTGGCAATCAAGTATCGATCTGACTCTGGGAGCTGGAGAGTGTGTAATCGTTGCAGATTATTGTAATGTGTCGGTCCCACGATCACAGCCCTCGTCGGATTCGATTCACGGATGACGGACAGAGCCTGAGCGAAATACTCGTTCCAGAGTGGTTCGAGGTTCTGAATGGGTTCTGCCAGCACCTCGAACAGAATGTCAGGCGAAGCAGCCTGATAATGGTCGGCTAGTTGCTGCCAGAGCGCAAGGAAGCGATCTCGATGGACAAGCGGATTGGCCATGAGTTCTGGATCAAGGTGGTTATCCAGGATGAGAGCCATCCCTCTTTTTTCCGCTTGTGCTACTGCCCCATCGACCCGCTCGAAGAACGCTGGTGCCACGGTAAACGGCGAACTCTTCGCCATCTGCTTAACCCATTGAATTGGCAGGCGAAGAGCAGTGAAGCCAGCTTGCTGGCACATATCGAAATGCTCGGCATTCAGCGTGAAAGGATGTCCAGCAATACAAAGATCACTCAGGATATTGATCGTGTGGGCTAGTCGGCGATTCACCGCATAGATCTCCCAAGCAGCATTCTCAGCAATCATCATGATGGCTTCTCCTCTCTCCCTCGTGCCTGTTTAAATGCTTCGAGCACTCCAACCGCCTTCTGAACACCTCCTGCCGTGCGCAATGATGCGCCGATCTTTCTTGCAGCCTCGGCATACTCACGATGTGCAGCAATGTGTTCAACATTCTGACAAAGCTGCTCAGAAGTTACCTGAGTATCCAGGAGTACTTCAGCCGCGCCAAGCTCTGCGGCGCGGCGCGCAATCCAAAACTGGTCTGCCCACTGAGGAACGACGAGAAGCGGGATGTCATAGAACAAGGCTTCATTGACACTATTCATCCCACCGTGCGTGATGAAAAGCGTCGTCCGTGGCAGCAGGTCAAGTTGCGGCACAAAGGCTTGCACAAGAAAATTGTCTGGGATCGGGCCAAGTGCTGGGCGGGGGACATTGCCAATCGCCATTACCACCTGCCAGCGGCTCCTGGCAAACGCCTGAAGGCACGCCTGAAAGAAGGCGAGGCGATCAGTATAAACCGTTCCCAGAGAAATGTACAATACGGGTCTTCCATCGAGCGCCTCTAAGGGAAACGCGGTCTGCTCTGAGGGAGTGCGTAAACACGGACCAACGAACTGAAAGCGTTGAGCATCAAAAGAATCCGCCAGGGGCTGAAAGAGCCGCGAGGTATACACGAGGTTGAGGTCACTGTATGCATGCATTAACTCATAAGGATTGTACAATCTGGGCAGACCAAATTGCCCAGCAAGATCTGCTAGACGCTGTTGTGTGTGCTCCCACCAGGTCTGCTGAGAGGCAGCCTGAGCTCCTCCCGTCGGCTGGGCGGCAACTTGGCCTTCTGCAATCTGCTGGTTCACTGCAATGCTGGGAACGGAGACCGCGGCTGGAAGGTGCAGGGCTTGCGCAATAAACCTCCCCCAGGGACTGAAGGCATCATGCATGATGTAGGCAGGCTGGAAGGCGCTGACGGTTTCAAGGTGATGCGTGAGCACGGAATGGCTCAAGGTGAGTAATGTATCAATCGTGGTTTCAAGCTGCGCAAATGCTCCCGCTCCTTGCTCAGGAATGGAAAAATCAGAGTCATAGTCGCAGAATGTCGCTCCAGTGGACTCAATTGCGGGGCGGAACTGTTCCAGAGCGTAGTAATGGACCTGTTCACCGCGACGAACAAGCTCTGTCATGATGGCCAGGGTAGGGTTAATATGCCCATAGGCGGGGAAACTAAAGTAGATCACGTTGGACATGAGTTGCTCCTGCCTTTCTTTGTGGAGGGCCGATAGGACACGAACGATGACAACGTGAGGGAACGCTTAACATGCGGACAGGCGCAAAGCGTTTCCCCTCCCGCTTCCACGTGCTATACTAGGAATACATCGAATACTTTTCTGATATTAAGAAAATCTAAATATCAGACTTTCTAAATTATAAGAGAAGGTAATGCCTTTGTCAAGTCACCGTGCTCAACTGCAACAGGCCTTAAGCGAGCAACTTGGGCGTCGGCTCAGTGCCTATACGCTTCTGTTCCATCAAGCCATGGCCGAACGTCTTGGGTTGAATGCAACTGACCTGAAATGCCTTGATCTCGCACGTGGAGAGAAGACGCTGACGGCTGGTCGTCTTGCAGAACTGACTGGACTCACAACCGCAGCGATCACAACTATTCTTGATCGACTGGAAAAAGCCGGGTTCGTGCGACGAGAGAGAGATGCCTCGGATCGCCGGAAGGTGTTGATCCGACCAATCTCAGGACGCGAGGAAGAAGTCGAGCGCTTATTTGCATCTCTCAACGATGCCATGTCTCAACTCTTTGCCCACTACAGCACCGATGAACTTGTTTTTCTGCATGAATTTGCCATACATATTGGCCAGATTATGCAGAGCGAAACAGGAAAGCTGCGCCAGCGTACAGACGAGAAAACGGTAGGAGAAAAGGCGGAAGAGCAGGTGAAAAAGGAATCTCCAGATGCTAGCGAGTAAGCTCTAAAGTATACTTCGCGTCGATGGACTACGACTGTATTTATCCTTCTGGAAAGAATGGTTCTCTTCTGAGCCTACTTGTATCTCGTTGCGCATCACGTGGGAGCTACGACTCCAAGAACCATCTCACTCAGGCCGTCAAGACGCACAACTCGAGTCTGGTGCGCCAGTACAACTATACCTACGATGACAACGGCAACCGCACCCAGGACGTGTTGGAGCTGTCGGGTCAGACGGCCGCCACCAACTACACCTATGGAGCCAGTAGCGAACTGCTCAACAAGCAAGTGCAAGGAGGTGCCACCACCACGTACAGCTACGACGGCAATGGCAACCAGACCGGCTCGACCGGAGGTCCAACCTTCACCTACAACGCCAAAGACCAGGCGACCACCCTGGGCAGCGGCACCACCCAGACCGAGCGCGTCAAGGTCAACAGCACCAGCTCCGTCTACGGCACCCTGGGGCTGACCAGCGAGCAAGCGTCCTCGGAGACCACTGCCTTCGTACGTTGTAGTTGTGGCCTCTTAAACGACGAGCGCACTCCTGACGGCAAGAAGTACTATTACCTCTTCGACGGGCAGGACTCGGTGGTGGCGATGACCGACGGCAGCGGCCACGAAGTCAACGCCTACGACGACGATCCCTACGGCAACATGATCAACTCGACCGAGCAGAGCGGGCTCAGCAATCCCTGGAAGTTCGCCAGTGGCTTCCTCGACAGCAGCACGGACCTCTACAAATACGGCATCCGCTACGACGACCCCACCATCGGGCGCTGGACGCAGCGGACGCCGGTGGGTGGCAGCTTGGAGGAGACGACGAAGCCCAACCCGTATGTGTATGCTGACGATGATCCGGTCAATGAGGTGAACCACAGCGGGAAGGATGCTATTGAATGTGGCGTAACGCTTACTCTAGCAATCGTCAAAGCTAAAGCATAGATTACTGTCATTGAAAGGGACCTGAAGAGGTTCCCTTTAACCCAGATGCGCGCCCTCCGATTGTTCCAGTTCGGTGGCGAACTGCGCGGCGTACAGGCGCTGGTACAGGCCGGACTGGCGCAGTAGCGCCTCGTGCGTCCCCCGTTCTACTATGCGGCCCTGCTGCACGACGAGGATCTGGTCGGCGCGCTGGATCGTCGAGAGGCGGTGCGCGATGGCGATCACGGTCCTACCCTCGACCAGCCGCTCCAGGGCCGCCTGGATGAGGCGTTCTACCTGCGAGTCGAGCGAACTGGTGGCCTCGTCCAGCAGCAGGTAGGGTGCCTGGCACAGGAGGGCGCGGGCGATCGCTACGCGCTGCTTCTCGCCACCGGAGAGGCGGTAGCCGCGCTCGCCAACGATCGTGTCCAGTCCGTCGGGCAGCCGGTCGATGAGATCCTGCAATTGCGCGGCTTTGACGACGGATTCCACTTCGGCCTTTGAAGCGTCGGGCGCGCCGTAGCAGATGTTCTCGTGCAGGCTGGCATGGAAGAGGAAGAGTTCCTGCGTGACGACGGCGAGGAGTTTCCGCAGGTCGCGCTGCGCGATATCCGGTAGCGCGATTCCGTCGAGGCGCACGCTACCGCTTGAGGGATCGTAAAAGCGCGCCGCCAGCGAGAGCAGCGTCGATTTGCCTGCGCCGCTGGGTCCGACCAGCGCGGTCAGCTGTCCAAGTGGCGCGGAGAAGGAGACATCGTGCAAAACCTCTTTGTTGCTTGCCTTGCCAGGATAATGAAACGCGACGGAATCGAAGACGATCCCCTCTCTGGGAGTTTCAGGCAACGCTCGCGGAGCGACTGGCTCCGGGACGCTGGCGGGAATCTCAAGGTACTGGAAGACGCGATCGAAGAGGGCCAGCCCGCCCAGCAGGGTGGCGTTGGCACCAGCCAGCGAGGAAGCGGGCGCGTAGAGCTGTGCCAGGTAGGTGGCGAAGGCGACGATCGTGCCCAGCGCGACCTGGTGCGTGATGACGAGATAGGCACCGTAGGTGTAGAGCAAGGCGGGACCGAGCGCGGCCAGGCTCTGCACGACAACGGAGAGCCACTGTCCCACTACAAGTTGGGAGACCTGCTCGTGGCGCACGCGGGCGTTCACCTCGTCGAAGCGCCGCGCCTCGCGTTCCTCCGTGCCAAAACTTTTGACAACGATGGCACCCGACAGGCTGAGCGTCTCCTCCAACGAAACGGAGAGATCGCCAAGCGCCGCCTGCGCCCGCTCCATCGCGGCGTAGCGCCGACGACCGAAGTGCAGAATCGGGAACGCGAATGACGGCAGAGCGACCGCCGTAATCAGAGCCAGTTGCCAGTTGATAGTGAGCATCACGACAAAGGTACCGACCAGGGTAATCAGATTGGCGAGGGTGCCGAGAAAGGACTGTGTGAGCACGTTTTGCAGTCCTCCGGCGTCGTTGAGGAAGCGCGTGTGAATCTCGCCCACACGTGTCCAGGTAAAGAATTCCAGTCCCAGCGCCTGCACATGGCGGTAGAGTCGCTCGCGCAGGTCGGCGATCAGCCCCTGGGCGATAACGATGCTCAGGTAGTTTTGACCCATACCCAGCAGAGCGCTGCTCAAGGGAAAGAGCACCATGCCACCCCCGATCAGAAAAATCAGGTTGTACTGATGCCGTGGAATAGCCGTGTCGATGAGGTAGCGAATCAGTAGCGGCGGGACCAGCCCCACGAGGACGCCGAGCGCCATGACGATCGTTCCAAGAATAAGCTGCCGGCGATAGACGCGCAGGACGTGCCAGACCAGAGTGAGCGTATGTTTGATATTGGGCTTTCCATCACTTAGATATCGCATTGAGCGCTGCTGATTCCAGAGCGTCCCCATACCTCCACCCATGCCCCCGCCCATTCCACCAAAACGACCTCCTCCTAATGACATAATGTATTCCTTCTGCTATGATTGAGTACGAGGTCAGACGGCACTACTGGCGAGCAGAACGGTAACGCTCTGAGCGGTAATGCCGCCCTGGCCGTTATCGGTGCCGGTAACAGTAACCGGCGCACCCGTTTTCAGCTCTTTGGCGATCGCGCTCTTGTATTGAAAAATCTTCGTCGAGCCATTCAGCGTGAGGGTATAGGTAGCACCTTGCACGTCGGTTACGGTCAATGTGCTGCTGCTCAGCTGGCTGATCGTGCCGGTGATATTGGTGCTGTTGGCGCTCCCAGAGGCAGCGGCATTAGCGCCCAGGCCACGCCTGAAACAACTCGCGTTTCTGGCCCGACCGGTGCCGGGGGTGCCGGTGCCACCAAAGGCCCCTCTGCCAGTACCGGTTGCTCTATTGCCCAGGAGCATAACGCGCGTGGCTGTGTAAAAGCTACCACCCTGGGCAGCGGCGACTGAGACGGATATTCCCTCTTTCAGGGCCGAAGTGGTCGCCTGCGTTTCCTGCTGAAAACGGGTCGTCTTTGTATAGCTCGCCTGCACGTCGGTTCCCTGCGCGTTCTTCACGACCAGAGAATTACTGCTAAAGCTCTGCACAGTACCCGTCGCGGTCTTGAAACGGTTAGGGGGACAGGTCGGGGTCGCCGCCGCCGCAGCGGTCGAAGAGCTTGAGCCTGTACTTGATGAGCCGCAGGCCACGACAAATAATAGGAGTAAAGCCAGCGGCGCTAAAACGATGAGCCTCTCTCTATGCAATTTGCATCCATACATAGACTTATGCCTCCTTAAGAAAAATAGTGCAAAAAAGCGTTTACTTCTATATACTGCATACTGCGTACTACTCTACCAGCTAATTGTCAAGGAAATTACAAAGAATTTGCAAAGAATTGTAAAATGATTCTGATGAGTATTGCACCCATGTTGACAACACTGACAAGGTCTGAGTAAGATAGATATACTTATTCCTATATACTAACAGCGTTTCTAACTAGTACACTGAGGTTGAAATAAATCCATGGTGAGAACAGCCTGCGAAGCCATATGAAGCTCTTTTTATCGTTGGATCATTTACGCCCGAGTGTACTAGTTGTTGCAGAAGCTACCCTCTGCAAACGTGATGGTGATGAACGGAGAGGATTGTCGCATGCACTCGCCCCATGACGACGAGACGGACCAGACGCCCAGGCATACAAAGCATTCGGCCCGGCGGCACGACGTTGAACCCAGGTATAGGCCGACGCACCCTTATTACTACGCGAGGTCTTATAACGACGAACATCCAGAAATCCCACGGGTAAAGCGCGCCTCGCTGCAGGTCGGAGGCGACGATGTTCCGCCCCTCTCCACCGAGAAGGTCAGGCGTGCCACAAAGAAGGCTTCCCCGGCAGAGGCGCGCTCCCAACGCCTTGAGAGAGAGCGGCGCGGCACGGCGTCTCCATCAGTGGCACCGCGTAGCGAGCGGTCTCCGTATAGGCAGCCGCCAACGGAGCGCGCCAGATACATCGCGAATCTTCCGACGGAGGCCGCTACGGATAGGATGCGGCGTGTGAGCACGAGCGCCGAAGACGATTTCTTCGCGGGCTTCGACGAGCATACCGAACAGACGGAGGCCGCGCCGCATACCGCGTCGAGGATTATGGTAACGCAGCGCCGCCGTCCCTCCATCTCAACCGTCTACGAGCCGCTGCCCAGCATCGCCCACCGCGCGCGCAACAGGCGACAATACAACCCTTTTGTAGCATCTTTACAACGCCTCAGCCATAAGCGCTCGTTTATGATTGTCGCATCGGTCATCATTATTATGTTGATTGTGCTGCCCATTCTTGCCAACGTCATCGCGCATACCCGCGACGAGGTTGTTACGCTTACCGGCTCAGGCAGCAGCAGTAGTAGTAGCGTCAATCAAGCGGGCGTCGCGCATCCCGGCGCGTCGGCACACAGTACAACCGTCGATGGCATCCTTGTCACGCCCACCGACCTTGACCATCCCGCGCCGCCCGTGCTCGCCACCTCTGCCTACCTGCTCGACGCGGACACCGGTGCGACGCTCTACGCCTCCAATCCCAATATGCACCTGCCGATGATGAGCACGACGAAATTGATGACGGCGGTGCTGGCGGTCGAGAAGGGCAACCCCGATCAAAAAATCACCATTAACGACGCGATCAGCAACGATATCAACCAGCTGTCCGCCGATAGCTCGGTGATGGGTATCAAGAAGGGTGAGACCTATACTTTACGCGACCTGCTTTACGGTCTGTTATTGATGTCAGGCAACGACGCGGCCATCGCTATCGCCGATGGCATCAGTGGCAACCTGCCAGCTTTTGTGGCCTTGATGAATCAGCGCGCAAACCAGTTGGGATTGCATAATACACATTATATGAATCCGCATGGACTGCTGGACCCCAATCACTATTCGAGCGCGCACGACCTGGCGCTGCTCGGTAAGTTCAGTATGAGCATTCCGCTCATTCACCAGATCAGCGGCACGAAGAACTATACCATCTCGCAGAGTCCGGACCACGCTGAACACGCTATGTTCAACGGAGACCAGTTCCTGTGGTGGTATCCCAGCGTCGATGGTGGCAAGCCAGGCTGGGATGGTGCACAGAACTTCGTCCAGGTCATCTCCTGCACGCGCAACAATCACCATCTGATCGGCGTTACCATGCATACAAGCGACTGGTGGACCGATATGCGCGATCTGATGAACTGGGGCTTCGGCACTTTCCAGTGGGTCTCGCCGCGCATCGCCGATCAGGCCAGCGGAGTTCCCTATGATACCGACTGGAACTACTTCGCGCGCGACCAGCAGAGCAACACCCTGCCGACCGCCGACCACGGACGCTACTACATCTTCACCGGCTATAGCATCTCCGGTGCCATCCTTACCTATTTCGATAAAAACGGCGGCCTACAGAAATTTGGCTATCCAACTGGCCTTCCTAAAACAGTGACCAGCACCATGCTCAAACAACAGTTCGAGCACGCCACTATTCAATGCGATCTTGCCAACCAACACTGTAGCACCGTGTAACTCAGCATTTGTACACAGGAGGATAATAACAAAGAGGCGGTGAATACACCCTATTATACTATGCCACTTGCCCCTTCAGTACGGGTTTGTTATACTGCTAACGAATTTGCATGCATCTCTCTAGCGATGGGTATGAAAATAGTATGGTAACAGAAAATACGAGAACAGATCAGGGTACTACGAATGATGGTACGGCGACAGGCATTGGCGGGCGGGCGAGGCTGGCCTTCGCCATCTCTGCCGGGAAATTAGCGGGCGCGTCCGGGCGCTTTTTTCATATCGGCGGCGGTACCAGCCTGCCGGGCATGATTGCGCGCCGTATCGATCCCAATGTATTGAAGTCGGTGGTAGGCGCGAGCAAAGCCAAAAAGATCGTTATCACCGGCAGCAACGGCAAGACCACCACGGCGCGCATGACCGCCGCGATCGCCGATGCCAGTGGACGCCGCGTCTCACAGAACCGCACCGGTTCCAATCTGCTGCAGGGCATTACATCGGTCGCCGTGAACTTCGCCGATATGTTTGGACGGTTGGATAGCGACGTGCTGCTCTTCGAGATCGACGAGGCGACGATTCCCCTGGCCGTACCGGAGATTCAGCCCGATGTCGTGGTGATTACGAATATTTTTCGCGACCAGCTCGATCGCTACGGCGAGCTGTACGCGGTCGCCAGGGCGCTGAACACGATGCTGGAGAACCTGCCGGAGACGGCGACGATTCTGCTCAACGGCAACGATCCGCAGGTGGCGAGCTTCG
>JALYTQ010000206.1 GCA_030854195.1 Chloroflexota bacterium | reverse complement strand
TTCCTCGTGCCGCGAGGAGCACCACATCCACATTCCGCTGCTGCATTTCCAGGGCGATCTGGCGGGCAGGTTCAATGGCACCATTCAGGGCACGACGCAAGGCATCAGGCTGCTCCTGAATTTCATCTAACATATGTGTGCGCCCCGTAGGGCGCGCTTGTTCTTGCATACGGATTCTCCTCTTTTGCATGACTCATTTCGCTACCGCGCCTGGAAGTTCGTTTTCATTTTCAAAGAGAGCTTTCTTTTTTCTCGTTACCGGCTGCACGCTGGTAAGCAAGCAGACCCCGCGTCCAGGTAGAGTGGACGAAGCCCTGTTCGTCTAATGCAAGCAGGTCGGCGTCGGCCCCAGGCGTGATACTGCCTTTGCGCTCGGCTATGCCAGCGATTCTGGCGGGCGTGCGCGTTGCCATACAAATCGCCTCAGACCAGCTTAAACCAACGAGGGCTACGGCGTTTCTGACCGCGTGGTCAAGCGTGAGAATACTCCCTGAGAGCGCTCCATTTTCCAGGCGTACAGCTCCATCGCGTACGGTGATTTTGCGTCCCACGAACTCATAGTCGCCTTCGGGCAGTCCTGCTGGCGCTATAGCATCGGTGATTAGCGCAACATCCCGCGTTCCACGCGCCTCGATTGCCAATTTCAGCATGGCGGGATGCACGTGAATGCCGTCGGCGATAATCTCTACAGTTGCGCGCGAATCGGTCAGCAAGGCTCCAGGCACGCCCGGTGCCCGGTGTCCCATTTCCGGCATGGCATTGAAGAGGTGGGTCGAATGGCGCGCACCGTCATCAATAGCCTGGATGGTCTGCTCATAGGTTGCGGCTGTATGACCAATGCATGGCAGGATGCCGAGCTTGACAAGCATTGCCAGGAAATGGGCATCTCTGTCTTCTTCCGGCGCGTAATCAACGATGCGTATCCAGCCTCGCCCGATTGTTGCCAACTCTTCCATTTCAGTAGGATCAGGTGGCCGAATGCCTGGCTCGTATTGCGCGCCTTTCTTTGTCCTGTTAATAAATGGACCTTCCAGGCGTAGACCCAGGATCTCGGCGGCTGAGGATTGTTCCTGCTTATCGGCTGCATCGGCTCCCAGCCGCACCTGCTGCGCCATCTCTGCTTTGCCAAGGGTCGCAATGGTGGGAAAGAAAGAGGTCACTCCATTGCTCGGCAGCTCGCGGGCCATAGCTTCTATATCCTGCTGCGAGCCGGTGGTCACGTCATGCCCATGAAAACCGTGGGTATGCAGATCAATGTAACCAGGAGCGAGGCACAGAGGACCAAGATCGCTGACTTCCACCGTCGCGCCAGGCATTTGCTCAGCTAAACGCTGTCTGGCAGCAGAGGCATCCACCCCTCGCCAGATGGCGCGGATCTTTGTGCCTTCCAGCACAACGGCGACCGGTCCCGCTATCTCTTCGGGTGCATAGAGCTTTCCTGCCGCCAGTATCTGTAGCGGTTGCGTTGCTGTATGCTGTGTAATATCGTGCATTATTTACTATCTCACTTCACTGCATTGTAACGCTTTAGAAGGGATGGCAACGGAACCGCAATTCAGGTTCCGCTGCACCATCGCTTGCCTGCAATGCAGAAGTTTTAGTCCAATTGCAGGACAAAGAGAACGTCGCGCCCGGCCTTCACTGTTCCAGTGGCACGACTTACAACGGTCCCGCTGCCACAGGAAACGACGGGACTCAGCACCACCTTGCCCAGGCGTTTAAGGGTTGCCAGGTCATAACGCACAATCGGATCTCCCGCTTTGACCATCTGGCCCTCGGTGGCGATGTTCTCGAAGCCCTGGCCCTTGAGTTCAACGGTATCCAGCCCGATATGCACGATAAGCTCAACGTCATTGTCCATCGTCATGCCAAAGGCGTGTCCCCCTGGGAAGAGTTTGGTCAGGCTGCCGGTCACAGGAGCCACGGCGACTGCGCCTGATGGGTCGATAGCCACACCATCGCCCGCCATCTTTTGCGCGAACACTTCGTCAGGGACCTTTTCCAGTTCGATGACCGTTCCATCCAGGGGTGCAAGAATCTGTATCTCTGTCATAATTGACCCACTCTCTTTCTATGCTTTGTCATCAGTCGCATCATGCTCTTTGATAAAACGCTGCATGCGACTGGCGATACGATCGGATTGCGTCCCCATCACGACCTGGGCGATCTGGCCCCGTCTCATCACGCCCGCCGCGCCCAGGCTTTTGAGGCGAGGCTCGTCGATTTGAGCAGGGTCATCGAGAACGAGGCGCAAACGTGTGATACAGCCCTCTACGCTCTGCACATTTGCCTCGCCGCCAAGCGCCACGAGTATCTGCCTGGCCAGGACATCATCGCGATCTTCCACTTTCTCCGTGTCTATAGTGGCAGTAGTGGCAGTAGCGGTTGTAGTGGTTGCAGTGGCAGTAGCGCTTGTAGCTGCCGCCTGCTGCGCCGCCAAAGCTTTTTCGGGTTTCGAGCCACGCTGGCTCTCGGGTAGAATCCAGTCAGCGGCCAGCCCGGTTGAGGCTTCCCCACGACCTGGAGTGCCCAGGTTGAAGCGTACGATGCAGAAGCTAAAGATGAAGTAGTAGAGGACGGCATAGACGAGTCCAACGACAAGGACGAGCAGGGGATTGGTCGTATTCGCCTTCCCAAAGTTGAGCACGTAGTCGATGAGTCCGGCGGAGAAGCCAAACCCGATCTTGATGTTGAGTAAGTAACACACCGTCAGCGCGGTCCCTGTCAGAATAGCGTGAATGACAAAGAGCAGCGGCGCGACAAAGAGAAAGGCGAACTCGACGGGTTCGGTGACGCCTGTCAGGAAAGATGCAAACGCTGCCGAGAGCAGGATGCCAGCGGCTACCTTGGGGAAATTCGCGTGGCGGATCATCGCCAGACACGCGGCGGGCAGACCAAACATCATAATGGGGAAGAAGCCAGCCAGGAAATGCCCTGCGGTGGGATCGCCCGCGAAGTAACGCGTTATTTCACCATGCACAACGCCGCTCGGCCCATTATAGCTGCCAAGCTGGAACCAGATATAGGTGTTGAGCACATGATGCAGGCCGAGAGGGATGAGCAGGCGGTTCAATAATCCGTAGATGCCCACGCCGACTGGCCCCAGTGCTACAATACCAAGCCCTACTGCGTTAATAACGCTCTGGATTGGTGCCCAGATGAAGCCGAAAATGACTCCCAGTATGAGGGCGGCCAGGGCGGTGACAATGGGGACAAAACGCTTGCCACCAAAGAAGCCCAGGTAGTCTGGGAGACGGATGTCGTAGAAACGGCGGTAGAGTCCTGCCGCGACCAATCCCATCATGATGCCAGCCAGCACATCTATTGAACCATTGACAATAGAGAGCGGATTCGCGGTTGGTAGAGCCATCTGGGCAGGCGCATAGACCGTAGCAAATGTGTACGAAAAGACTAAAAATCCAACTAATCCTGCCAGCGCTGCCGCGCCTTCACTGCTTGCCAAGCCGAAGGCGATACCCACGGCGAAGATCATTGGCAGATTGTTAAAAATAGCGTTGCCCGCGTTTGCCAACAGGGGAATGTTCAGCAGGTCCGGCTGACCAAAGCGCAAGAGGAGCGCTGCCGCTGGCAGTACTGCAATAGGGAGCATCAACGATCGACCAATGCTTTGCAGCGGTTTGAGTACGCGGTCGCCTAGGCTGGGACCGGTCGGCTTAGAAACTGTGGCACGAGATGTTGCATCAACGGAACTCATCGTAACGTTTCCTTTCATTCATGGGTATAGATAGAGAAGCCAGCAGTTGCTTGTATTGGCGTTAACGGGATACGGCCTGTATCTTTCTAATGGACTACTCTTCTATACAACCTATCCTGTGTCAATAGTAACACAAGAGCGTGATAAAAAGCACTATAAAAAGCCTCCATTTTTAGTGACTACTCCTTGCCCAGTTGTTTTTCGAAGTAAGTCACGAGTCCGTTCCCTGTAGTATCGACGTACTTCTGCGCGGCGAAGCCCTGCATTATGGGGGATGTTGTGTAGCGGAAGTCGGGTGCCTCAGTTGTCGCGGCTGTAACGATTACCTGCGCCACCTGGTCCGGCGTCTGACCGATCTCGGCGAAGCGCTCCTGCGAGCCGCCCATATACGCCTCAATCATCGGGCCGTAGATCGCTTGTAATTCAGGTGTGGATGGCGGCAATGTCGAGAGGACGGAGGCCACAAAGTTTGTGTTGACCGGGCCGGGCTCGATAAGGGAGATGGCGATGCCCAGGAGTCTGGCTACCGGGGCCAGACTTTCCATAAAACCCTCGACAGCGAACTTGGCGGCGCAATACGCGTCATTAAATGGCTGCCCGATGAGACCTCCGATGCTCGTGACCGTCACGATGCGACCCGCGTGCACGTCCCGCATCGTTGGAAAGACGGCCTGGGTGAGCCGCCAGACGCCGAAGAAGTTGACCTCCATAGTGCGTCGAAGCTCCTCTAGAGACGTCTGCTCCATCGTGCCAAGAAAGCCCGCTCCCGCATTGTTCATCAGCAGGTCGATGCGACCATACTTCTGAAGCACGGACTGCACACAATTTGCCACTGACGCGTCGTCCTGGACTTCGAGCCTTTGCAGCTCGATCTCGACGCCGACCTCCTGCGCGCGCGCCTTTAGCGGACCGGCCTTTCCTATATCACGCATGGTTGCGATAACAGTGAAGCCGTGCTGCGCCAACTGTACTGCTGTGCTCAGTCCGATACCCGACGAGGTTCCGGTGACGAGCGCGATTTTTTTCTGCGGGAATGTACTCATAGGGTTGTTCTCCTATATTTTTGAATAGTAGTCAGGAAATAGCGTAAGGTATGCTTCACTTGAATACAAGCTACCTATTTTAATCAACTATAGCACAAAGAGGGAATAAGCCCTGTTCTAATTGGTGGCGTTGTAGGTTGTGGAGATCATATCGCAAGTGGATGAACTGCGGGTCTCTCCAGATAGGCAGCTTTGTGCCCACCTGGAGAGCATAGCTTATTTTACAGCCGACGGAACGGCCTGAGCGACTTCGGCGAAAGCAGTATCGAGGATCTGCAACCCCTCCTGCAACTGTTCGTCGGTGATCGCCAGAGGGACGAGTGCGCGGATCACATTGTCGTACATGCCTGCCTTAATCAGGACCAGGCCGTGTTTGTGCGCGGCGGCCATCACTCCATTTGTCGTGGCTACATCAGGCTCGCGGGTGGCGCGGTCCTTGACCAGTTCCATCGCGACCATGCCACCGAGGCCACGCACATCGCCGATGCAGGCGTAGCGCTCCTGCAGCTGTGAGAAGCGCTGGAGTATGACGGAGCCGATCTCGCGCGAGCGCGCCGCCAGGTCTTCGCTCTCATAGATATCGAGCACCGCCAGCGCCGCCGCGCACGCGACCGGGTTGCCACTATAGGTGCCGCCAAGCATGCCGGGAGGTGGCGCGTCCATAATGTCGGCGCGCCCGACGACGCCGCTGATGGGCATGCCCGCGCCCATCGACTTGGCAATGGTCATCAGATCGGGAACGACGCCATCATGCTCCACGGCGAACATCTTGCCCGTGCGACAGAAGCCGCTCTGGATTTCGTCGGCGACCAGCAGGATGCCGTGTTCGTCGCAGAGGGCGCGTAGCTGGCGTAGGAAGCCGGGAGGGGAGATCATAAAGCCGCCCTCACCCTGCACCGGTTCGATCACGATGGCCGCCACCTGATCCGGCGCGACCTCGCCAATGAACATGCGCTTCAGCTCCTCAATGCAGTAATCCGACGCGGCCTCCGGCGACATATTCATGCGGTAGGGATAGGGGAACGGTGCGCGATAGACCTCCGGCGCGAAGGGGCCGAAGCGATACTTGTAGGGCTTCACTTTGGCGGTCATCGTCATGGTCATCAACGTGCGACCGTGATAGGCGTTGTCGAAGGTGATGATCGCCGGGCGTCCGGTGGCGTAGCGCGCAATCTTGACGGCGTTCTCGATGGCCTCCGCACCACTGTTGAGGAAGAGTGCTTTTTTGGGAAAGTCGCCGGGGGCCAATTTACAGATGCGTTCGGCCAACGCGATATACGACTCGTACATCATGACGCTAAAGCAGGTATGGGTGAAGTTCTCTACCTGGTCAATAATCGCCTGCTTGACCTGTGGGCGCGAGTGCCCCACGTTCATGGTTCCGATGCCGCCCGCGAAGTCGATAAAGCGATTGCCATCAACATCTTCGATAATGGCCCCGTCGGCTTTGGCCGCGAAGACATTCATCGTGGAGGCAACCCCACGTGCTACGAACTGCTGGCGTCGCTCCATTAGTTTACGCGATTTTGCTCCGGGAATGTCGAAAGATGAAGTACCGTCGGTCATGTTGCCTCCTGTGTAAATAGAGCGGATGTTATTCCATCGTGTGAGGTCGGCTTTTCCAGCCTCTCTACCATTCTATCATATGCCCGTTGTCTTTATCCTGATTGCCCATATTGGTATCCCTGCCAGCAAGCGCTATAATAGATAATATACGCTACAAGAACGGCGCAAATATAAAAGAGAAGGGCCGCTCCACCATGCAGAGTCAAGAGATCGAGCGCTATTTCCAGGATCTGGGCGATGAGCTAGAACTCCATGCGTTTGAGCTGCCCATCAGAGTCATGGTAGTGGGCGGCGTTTTCATGCTCCTTATGGTGAAGAACAGGAAGGCGACAGAGGATGTGGATGTCGTCCTACTCGATTTTCCCGATATGACGAAGCTGACGCCGGTCACGAGCGCCTTTAAAGCTGCCGTGAGTGCTGTTGCGAGCAGGCACCATCTGAAGCGCAAATGGATGAATGATGACGTGGCATACTTCATTATGGACATGGCACCCGATCCGCAACCACAGGTCTGGCGCGAGTTCAAGAAGCTACACGTCTACCTGCCGAGCAGAGAATACATCCTGGCGCTGAAATTAATGGTGTTTCGGCAGAAGGATATGAACGATGTGGCAGCGCTGCTGGCGGAGTTGCAGGTGACGACGCGTGAAGCGGCCCAGACAATCGTCGATCGCTTTATACCAGATAAGCGCTGGCAGGAGCACTATCTTCTCGATCAAACGCTCGATGAATTATTCTAACACAGAGGCAATATATAAATTGTCAAGAGGAAATGGCGGAAAAACATTCTCTTTTCCCGTATTCTTATGTTACAATGAAGTATGGGAGTTTAGAAGTATGATGAAGACCTTAGAAGTCCTACAAACGATCAGTCTTTCCTATCGGGAAATCCTTACGGATGAAGACCCGTGGATCGCGCTGGGAAATTTCATGAATGACTTCTTTGGCAACTACCCGGATCGGCGCGCGGAACTGGTGTGCGAGCCACTGCAAGTACCGATGTATGTCACGCTAGAGGAGCACCGCTGGGCCGTCTTTTGCGCGGCAACCGTTGAGCACCTCTGTCAGAAATACGAGCTTGCCTGTCCCGCGTGGGTACACGATCCCGCCTATTGCCTGGCCGCGCCCTGGTACCACACAATGGCTCTCAATAAGCCTCATGTGCTCGCCCGCCTCGAAAGGGAGACGCCGGAGCCGTTCGCGCGCCGCAATATCTACTGTGGCAACAGAATGTTCGTCAACAAGTACGAACTGGCCGCCGAGCGCCTACAACTCCAATCGGCCTGAGCCATACCTGCAAGTTCGCTAGAATAGACAAGCAGCCAGGAACGTTCCTGGCTGCTCCTTTTGTGGGCGTGGAATGAAAGGCCGCTAGCGCTACTTATGATTGATGACCTGCATATGTATTCCCGCTGAGTCGGATCGCCACGGTGCCTCCCTGCTCACCAGCGGGATGGTGTAGACACTGCCACCACGCACAAGCAATGGAGCGGGAACAAAGGCGTTCTGGAAAGTTATGGAGATCAGGATACTGAAGCCGACCAGAGCCAGGAGTACGCCGAAGATCAAGAGCCCCATAAAGCGAGGTGCCGGGAGCCCTCCAGGCTGGGCAGAAGAGAGCGGATCGATAGAAGTGTGTAGCTGCATTGTAGTTTCCCCCCAGGATGTAAGAGATACATTGATCAGCTAAAATGTTGAATAGAGCGTTGAGTGGGTCTACATACTGTAACGTTCGATAGGCTCAAGTATAAAAATGAAAAGAAAATGGGCTAGAGCCGTAGTACCATCACAAAACTGTGAGATCGGCGTCACACAGGGCAAACGCCTTGACAGGACTTCTATATAAGTGTAGAATGCATATAGATGGTAGTTAGCACATAGATGCAAAGGCGCTAAGGTATGGCAGAGGATGGCCGCTACCTGGTGAAGCATGTATAAAGATGTCTTTTTAGGAAGATGCAAGCACACAGACAGGCACACAAGAAAATTAAGAAGCGTTGCTTGAAGGAGCAGCGAGAAACAAGGAGAAGGTCAATGACTGAGAATCTGGTAAGCGAAGCAACCTGGAACTGGACACGGTCCCTGAACGACACGAACAAAGCATTTGCAGATAGCGCTGTCGCCACGCAGGAGCGCGGTTTGCGCTATGGACAGAGCATTTTTGAGAATGGCATCGAAGTAATGAAGAGCCAGACTCAGGAGATGTGCACATTAACGGAGAAGATGGTAGAGCAGACCCACAAGGAGCAGGAGGCGTTCCGCAGCCTGACCCACGAGGCTGTCGAGGCATATGTCAACTTTGCCACCAGCACGTTCTCTTATTATCGTCAGATGTTTGACTCCACCTGGTCACTTGCCTGGCATGGTGTGGATGTTGCGCAGAAGGTAACGCGCGAAGGTGCCACAGCCGCTCAGACGATGGTACGCGAGGGCCAGGCGGCTATTCGCTAATTGGTTGCATGCTCGTATAGTGTTGTCTTAGTACGCGAAGTACAGGGTTTCATGAGTGAAGCCAATCGAGAACCCAAAGCTCGGAACAAATGTATGGTTGGCTGTACTGAGGCTCTTGGAGGAGTGCGGCGTCGAGATCTCTTGCACGTGTTGCAAGTCTCGACCCGCACTCCTTTGAATTTTACACAGGTGGTATCATAGTGGCGACAACGCTATAATGGACCTGTCTATATAGATTGAGACGTGATTGCATGAGACAGTACACCTACACTGGCCCGAGCGGTGAGCGACTGTACTATGTATATGTGCCACGGAGCTACCGGACCGGTGATGCTGTTCCGCTGTTGGTGATGCTGCATGGCTGTACACAAAAGGCCATTGATTTTGCCGCCGGTACACATATGAATGAATTGGCGGAGCGCCATAATTTTATCGTCGTCTATCCGCAGCAGGTGCGTTCGGCCAACAAATATGGCTGCTGGAACTGGTTTAAGCC
>JALYTQ010000205.1 GCA_030854195.1 Chloroflexota bacterium | reverse complement strand
GAAGCGGGTGCGTGCCATCTTCTCCTATGCCTGTATCGTCAGTATAGCTCCAGATAGCGGCATCGGCCTGCAAAAGAGCGCTATGTTCTTCCAGGCAACGGCTCAACGCTAGCATATCTTGTCCGTCGCTTCCATCGAGCAGCCATTTGATATGTACCGGCAGGTGGCCCGCTATTTTCTGGCATGCATCCAGCGCTGCCAATAGTGCCGCAATCTCCTCTACAGCCTGCAAGCCAGGCACGCGCCTATCGTAGCGCTGATAGAGAAGCAGCGTAGTGGGAGCACCAGCCGCCAGCTCACCATAGAGCAGAGGAATATGCTCACCCAGTACCCGCATCTTTATTGGTTGCTGCAGGAGCATTGCAACGCCGTCCTGTATGCTCTGGCTGGTGGTCGAGTTTGTCGCATTATCCAGGTGCGCGTGCAATTGTTCCCAGGCAGCCAGGTAGAAGGCTAAGTGTTCATCCACATGCTGAAAGAGTTTTCTTTGCACCGAAGGTCCCATACGACGTATGCCCCTTAAACGACTCTGCTAGTACCGGCAGCTAAACATCTTGCATGCTGAGTTGTGAAAGAGTATACTCAGGTGCAGTAAACAGTACATATCGGATGCGAAGGAGAGGATTCGCAATATGCAAAACAGATGGTGCATTGCGTTTTTCTCTGCATCGGTGTATTATAGCCTAAAGTTCCAGCAACTGCCTAGTGTGCAATGCGCACTTATCGAGAGCTACTGAAGTACGGGAGAGAATCGCGTTGTCCAAACAACTCCGGCTCGATGTCGCACAGCTAACAGATGTTGGCCGCAAACGCCCTCATAATGAAGATAATATGGCCTATGTCATCCCAAAGGACCCACAGGTGATGGCGCGAAAAGGCGCACTCTTTATTGTGGCTGATGGCATGGGTGGGCATGCAGCGGGAGAAGTGGCAAGCGAGATCGCTGTGGATACAGTCAGCAATGCGTATTATCAAGGCGACAGCGATGATGCGGCTGTCTCATTGTTGTATGCGATTAGACGTGCAAATTCATTAATCCACCAGCGCGCGGCGGAAAATATGCTGCGTAGTGGGATGGGGACGACGTGCGTCGCCGCCGTGTTACGCGGCAATGCGGCCTATATTGCCAATGTGGGTGATAGCCGCGCCTACCTGGTGCATGGCAACCAGGTGAAGCAGGTGTCACAGGACCACTCGTGGGTTGCTGAACAGGTGCGCGCTGGCCTGTTGACAGAAGATCAGGCCCGTTCTCACGCGCAGCGCAATGTTATTACGCGTTGTCTTGGCACGCAGTCTGAGGTGGATGTAGATATTTTCTCCGAGTCGGTGGAAGAGGGCGATACAATTATCCTCTGTACCGACGGTCTGTCCGGGCAGATTGATGATAACGATTTGCGTGCCATCGTCAATCAGTATGTCCCACAGGAGAGCGTCTATCATCTGGTGGAACGCGCCAATGAAAATGGTGGTCCTGATAATATCACCGCCATCGTTATACGCGTGGTGGAGGCTGGTTGGGAACCGCCCACCAACGGGCGCTACCCTGTGCGTGTCGGTGGGCGCGAGATAAGCAATGATGATACGGCCCTTTTGGGACGGCTTGCAGGCATCCAGGCGGGTGTTTCCTTGCGCTCGGATGAGCTACGCAATCAGGGTGCCCCCAGGAAAGTTACTACCGGGGTACTGGTATCTCCCGATAGCACAACCGCTCCTCAGCCCGCACTGAGAACAAAGCGGCGCAGCCGCATGTTTTACCCTTCAATAATTGCTGTCATTCTTCTTATTGTCGCTGTGATTGGCGGCTCATACTGGTTCGTGCGCTCCCGCAACAATGCGACGACGATCGATACGTCGTTGCAAGCGGCAAGCGGGTCGATCGATCAAGCAAAGGCGGCCCTTGCGCGCACACCTGCTGATCCGGTAACCGCTTTGAATAAATTGACGAGTGCGCGCAGTAATTTGCTCGTGGTTCAACAGCAGAGCAGCTCGCTCAGTGGGACTGAGAGCACCCAGTTTAACATGCTCCAGCAGTCCTTCACGGCGACGGGCAAAAGCGCCATTTCTCAGTATAACAGTCAGTCGTTCATTGCGCCGTTCTCCTGTCCTACGAGCGCTCAAACGCCGATTACTGGCGGCAACACAACGGTACAGCCCAGAGCCATGACGATGATTCAGGATAGTACGGGGAAGAATGTGCTTTCCTATGTGCTGGGCGATGATAAAAATCTCTATCAATTGACGCCTCAGCATAGTCTGGGCGCAAAGGTGCCTCTTGGCACACCTGATACGCAGCACGTCGAGGCGATTGCCAGTACTGGTTCTCATGTGTTGGCGCTGCTCTCTTTTCCCGGTCAGGGCAATGCAGTAAGCTATCGTTTAAGTTTGTTCAACCCACAACAGAACGGCTCTTTGCAAGTAGCAAACTCGGTTGATGTGGTGATTCCGGCGGGCTATACCCCAAGGTTTCTGACGGCCTGGAATACCGCCGCTTACCTCGTGCTGGTTCAACAGGCAGCCTCCTCCTCGACGCATATTATTACGTATACCCTGACGGGAACGGGGACGGAACAGCGCTTTGCAGCGAAGCCAGCAACGGCAATCATCTCAATTTCGAAGAATATCCTGAGTCTTGCTGCAATGGAGGTTGCTCAGAAACCGCAACTGATCTTCCTGTTTAGCGATGGCAGCATCCAGAGCCTCCAACTGGTCAATGGGAATAGCGGCAGCCCAAGCCCGGTTAACATTATGACGAAAGCCGCAATCCCAGCCCCTCTCTCGGTCAGTGCGACCTCTTTTGCGCTCAATCAACAGACGCCTGTTCCGACGCCCATGCCTGTCGTGTCGAATGGCGGACCGTCCGCGCTGTCGATTCCGGGCGCGTCGCTGCTGGCGGTGGGCGTCGCAGGTAATAATGCAGGTCATCTGTATGTGATTGCTCCAGCGATGACGACCATTGGAGCGCGCATTCTCGACCTGAAGGTGGCTGCGGGCGTGGCGACTGCGACGCCTGCCACGACCCCGGCGAAGACCAGTACGCCCGGCACTGTCGGTGGTGGTGTGGCCTCTCAAAATACGTCAACGCTGTATCTGGATGTTGCACAGCAGTATGCCCCCGACAATACGATCTCCACGGTGAAGAGCATCGTGGTTGATCCACAAGGCAATGGCTTTTCCCTGTTGACTCAGGGGGGCCAGAGTGGGACGCTGCTGGTATCGCAGAATGCATGCACGCCGTAGTGGTGAAATCATCCAACGCCCCTGTCTGTTTCTGCTGAAGCGCTCCTCTATGCATGGGTGCGTGCACCGTAGACGAGGGCGTATTTGCTGTAGTGGGATTTGTAGGGAGTCGTAATTTTTTGTGGTTAAGGAGCTTATAATATGGGCCTTGCAGTGCACTTTCGTACATATACGTGCGGTGAACTAAATAAAGATGCTGTTGGACAACATGTGACGCTTGCCGGATGGGTGAATCGTCGTCGCGATCATGGTGGCCTGATCTTTCTGGACTTGCGCGATCGCTATGGGCTTACGCAGATCATCTGCGACCCTGAGCGTTCGCCAGAGGCGCACCGCGTCGCTTCTGAAGTGCGCTCGGAATATGTGTTGCAGGTGACTGGTACCATTGTACGTCGCTTGCCTGGAACCGAAAATCCTCACCTGAGCACTGGTGAGATCGAGGTGGTTGCCGAGCAGATCGAGATCCTCAATCCCTCGCGCACGACGCCATTCCCTATCAATAGCGAGGCGATTCAGGTCGATGAAGCCTTACGCTTGAAATATCGCTATCTCGACCTGCGCCGTCCGAAGATGCGCGACAATATAGTGTTACGTCATCGCGTGGTCAAAGTTATCCGCGACTACCTGGATGAGCGCGAATTTTTGGAGATCGAGACTCCTATCTTGATGAAGAGCACTCCCGAAGGCGCGCGCGATTATCTTGTGCCGAGTCGCCTTTATGCCGGTGAGTTCTATGCCCTGCCGCAATCTCCCCAGCAGCTCAAGCAGTTGCTGATGGTGGGTGGGCTGGATCGCTACTTCCAGATTGCACGCTGCTTCCGCGACGAGGACCAGCGCTCGGATCGCCAGCCAGAATTTACACAACTGGACCTGGAGATGTCGTTTGTGGCCGAGGATGATGTGATGTCCCTGATCGAGGGTCTGCTGATCTTTCTGATCGAGAAGACGACCCACAAGCGCATCAAAGAGCGTCCATTCCCTCGCCTGCGTTACAAGGATGTGATGGACCGCTATGGGACGGATCATCCCGACCTGCGCTTCGCTCTGCCCCTGGTAGAGATCTCTGATCTGGCGACGGCGGGGAACTTTGGTGTGTTCCATAGCGCGCTTGCCAATCAGGGGATGGTCAAGGGCATTCGCGTGCCCGGCGCGGGCGGCTATAGCCGCAAAGAGGTCGATGAACTGACGGAGTATGCACGCTCGCTGGGTGCGAAGGGTCTGGTCTCGCTGGCTATCCATAGCGATGGTGAGATCAAGTCTCCGCTAACCAGATTTATGGCCACTGGTGAGGTGCAGGCGATCATCGACCGTCTTGAAGGCAAGCCCGGCGATCTCCTGCTGTTCGTTGCCGATAGCGCCAAAGTTGCGAACGATGTGCTCTTCCGCCTGCGCGTCAGACTTGCTGAGCGCCTGGGGCTGATCGACGCCGAAGAGCTGGCCCTGTGCTGGGTCGTCGATTTTCCCTTGCTACACTACGATGAAGAGGGGAAGCGCTACGACGCCGAACACAACCCCTTCTCGGGTATGGACGAGTCCCACATCGATCGCCTCGATACGGACCCGCTAAACATCCGTGCGAAGCAGTACGACATCATCTGCAATGGCTACGAGATCGGAGGCGGCAGCGTGCGTATCAATGTGGCTGAGCTTCAGCACAAGGTCTTCTCGCTCATGAATATGGATGATGAGCAGATCAAGGAGCAGTTCGGGCATATGCTTGAAGCGTTTGAGTATGGCGCTCCACCACACGGAGGCATCGCCCTCGGCGTGGACCGCCTGGTGATGCTGCTTGCCGACGAGGAGAGCATTCGCGAGGTTATCGCCTTCCCCAAAACGCAGAGCGCGCAGGATCTGCTGCTGGGTGCGCCTTCCCTTGTCGACGATAAACAGTTGCAAGAATTACACTTGCGGTTGCGTCCCGAAGAGAAACGCTAAAACTACATCAGTCGGCGCGTCATCCAAACGGATGTCGCGCCTTTTTTGTGCCCCGCTGAAATGGTGCGATTTGGATTGAGTATTATAATTGTATTAGGTATGCAGTTGCTTATATAGTAACCCTTCGTACCGTAGCGTCCACTTTATTGGTAGATTGACATCCGGTTGGGAGGATGGAAGGAGAAGATAATATGACATCAATGAATCAGGGCAATCGGCCAGCAACGACCGGTCAGGGGCCCGCAAACGCGTTGCATCGTCAGGTGCCAGGTACCACTACAACGGTCGGCATGGTCCCCAAGTTTGTACCGACACTCAACGAGGACGACGCGATTGTCCAGGCGCGCTTGCTCAAGGCGTTGGCAGATCCAACGCGTCTGCGAATCTTGAGCTTGCTGAGTCGACATGAAGGGGAGGTTTGCGTTTTTGAGATTGTAGAAAGCTTTACATTGGAGCAACCGACTATTTCGCATCATTTGCGCATCTTGCGCGATGCTGGACTGGTCGATTGCCGCAAGAAGGGGCTTTGGGCCTACTACTATGTGCGCCGGGAAGCTCTAGGTCGTGCACGCGATGTCATTGAAGGTCTTACATGATGACGGTATGTACACGATGGCATCGTACCGTGGGGATCTTGCTCTGAGTGCTTACTTCCCCTGATCCGGGTGTGTCTTCGCTACTTGCTCGCCTCCGATCCTTTGTCCATTCTCTGGCAACAAAGGATCGAGGGCGTTTGAATCTCTATGTATCAACGATGGTGCAATTTTGGTCGGATTTTTGGGCGAAAACCCCTTGACAAGCGGAACAAAATCCTGTATCTTATTGCACGTGAACAAGTAAATGATTTGTTGCTGTAGCTCAGTGGATAGAGCGCTTCCCTGCGGAGGAAGAGGCCGGAGGTTCAAATCCTCTCAGCAACGTCCTCTGAGGACTGGTTTCTAAGCCGGTCCTCTTTTTTTCCTCACTCCTCTGTACCTGCATCCCTCTTGAGCTGTGTCAGTGGCACGCGCTCGCCCGCTGTAAAATGCATCTTGTGCCTCTGGGTGAAAACAGTCACACGTCGACTCCCCAGCACCGTCCATTGCCCATTTGCCCAGACAAGCGCCGTTCCACCATCAATGCCTACCACTTTTTGCTTGCGCATCGCCCATACCGCTGCATTCGACAGAAAGGAGGGAAGTTCGTTATAGTGCGGGATGACGGCTATACCGGGGACGAGACCCAGTGCCGGGAGCGCGCGCCAGAGCTGGGGAAAGTCGAAGATTGCCTCGCCTAGAACCATCGCTCCCGCCGAACAGCCAGCGATGACGCCGTTCGCTATCACAATCTGCTGAATTGTTCTCCATGCCCGCGTATTCCGCAGCGTCTCAAGCAGATAACGCGGCTTACCACCAGAGAAATAAATAAAATTAGCCGAGGCAAGCTTCGTTACCAGGTCGTCATCGTTGGCATCGGCGCGTGTGCGCAACATTACCGCTTCTACGTTTGCTCCCAGGCGCGAAAAGTGTTCTACGCCCATCGCGGCCCAGCGTTCCGTAGCCTCCGGGCCATCAGGTACCGCCGCCGTTGGGAGCACCATGACACGCGCCATCCCTTCTAAGCGGGCAAGAAGCATCTTATCAACTCCTGCCATCGCTGGTAGATATTCACCCGTGCCAACGAGGGCCACCGTTCCATGAAGCAATGCCATTGCGCGTATCTTTCTGTATTTTCGCTGGATTTCTTTGCATTGTACAACTCTGCGCATTGACGATGCTAGATTGTCAGAGATATGATAGGTAGAAGCAGTCACTATGCTAAGGGAGCAGGCATGAGCGGAGACACGACATCCCCCATTTATTGCGGCGTTGATATCGGCGGCACCAGCACGCGTATCGGGCTATTTCAGGCACCGGGCACACCCAGCTTTACATTGCTCACGCGCTTTCTCACCCACGCGGATTACGACGAGCAGATACAACAGATTAGCGCCGCGCTAGAGGGCGTGTGCAACCTCGCGGGCATCGGCGTCTCTATCGGCGGGCGTATCGCGCAGGATGGACGCTCGGTAATCTTCGCTCCCAACATGCTGACCTATATTGGCCGCCCTTTTGCTCAGGATCTGGTTGATCGCTTTGCCTGTCCCGTGCGCCTGGGGCATGATACGGTCTGTGGTCTGCTGGCCGAGAAGCAGTTCGGCCCCATTCGTGAGGTCGATAGATGTGCCTACCTGACGATCTCTACGGGAACTGGAGCGGCCTTTCAGCTCCGCAAGGCAGCCAACGCCCTGACCGTCTCTATCGAGTTCGGCCACCAGATCCTCGATGGGAACACGCTCGTCTGCCTCTGTGGGCAGGTGGGCTGCCTGGAGACGTTTACGGGTGGCAGACAGCTTGAGCAACGTCTGGGCCGTCCCGTCGCGCAGATCACCGATGCAGCTTTCTGGGAGACGTTCAGCGAGAAACTGGCTCTGGGACTGGTAAATCTGGCCCAATTGACAAAGGTGGAAGCGGTCGCTGTGAGCGGCGCGATTGCGCTAAATACTCCTTTTCTGTTGCCGAGAGTGCAGCAAAAAGTTGATGCTATGCTCGTCGGTGCCAGGCTCCACTTGAGCCGCGCTTTTCTGCAAGAGAATGCTCCCCTGGTTGGTGCCGTAACCCTCCTGAACGTTCCTGAAGACACGATCCTCCATTAATGAGTCCTCTTCCGTTAGCTTTGCATCTTTGCCCTTCGGAAAGATGTTTTTTTGCCGATAGCTACTAATGAGGATACAGCCTCTGAAAACTATGACATGAAGTGAACATGCACCAAGGAGCATAAATAAATAATGAGCAGACGAGAGAAATATACAAAAGAGCTACGCGAAGTTCTAAACTACGCGCGCGAGGAGGCCCGGCGTTTATGTTACAGGTTGGTGAATACGGAGCACTTGCTGCTTGGCCTGCTGAAAGTAAATGATCCTCTTATCGAAGGTATATTTGTATCTTTACAAAACAGCACGGCACGCGTCTCGCAGGCTATGGAGTTCGTCGTCGGGCGTAGCAACAAAGCTATTTTGGGCGAGACTTCGTTAGGTCCGGCTGCGCGCGCTACCCTGGCGTACGCGGCTGAAGAAGCTACCTTGCTGGAGGCTGAGTTCGTCGGGCTTGAGCATCTTCTCCTCGGCATCTTGCACGAACAAAATGGGACCGCCGCTGGTGTGCTGGCTAGCCTGGATATCACGTTGGAGAAGGTGCGCGAGAAAATACAGCATTTCACTGCTGAAGAGGTTGAGCAGATGCGCTTCAGCGGTCGCTACCTGACGCGCTATAATGCGACGCCCACGCTGAACGCGGTCAGTCGCGATCTGACGCGGGCTGCTCTTGAAGGCAAGATCAGCCCGCTCATTGGTCGCGAGGTCGAGTTAGAGCGCACAATGCAGATTCTAGCGCGCAAATCAAAAAATAATCCAGTCTTGTTGGGACCGGCGGGCGTAGGTAAAACGGCTATCGCCGAGGGCCTGGCCCTGCGTATTGTTCAGGAGCAGGTGCCCGACAATCTTCTTGGCTGCCGGGTTGTCTCTCTGGAGACCGGACTATTAACGGTCGGTACTAAATTTCGCGGTGATTTTGAGGAGCGCCTGCAGACAATTATGCAAGAGATCGTTAAGACGCCAGATATCATCATCGTAATTGATGAACTCCATACCCTGATGAGCTCGGGTGTAAGTGAGGGCTCGATGGATGCGGCGAACCTCTTCAAACCGCTGCTCGCGCGTGGCGAGTTCCGCTGTATCGGCGCTACGACTCCGGATGATTACCGCCATGTAATAGAGTCCGATCCCGCGCTGGAACGTCGTTTTCAGCCCGTCTCCGTGGAGGAAACCAGCGCTCTTGAGACACTGGACATCCTGCGCGGTCTGCGTGGGCACTATGCCGATTTCCATCAGCTCGCCATCACTGATCAGGCTCTGGTCGCGGCAGTGACGCTCTCCTCGCGCTACATTCAGAGCCGTTTTCAGCCCGATAAGGCGCTGGATGTCCTGGATGAAGCTGCCGCGCGCGTCCGTGTGCAGTATGCGCAGCCATCTCCTGAGATTTTGCAGATGCGCGACGAGGTCGTTGCGGTGCGGCGTGAAAAAGATTACGCCATCGCCCGGCACGATTTTCCACAGGCTTTAGCCCTCCTGAAGCGCGAACGCGCATTGAACGTGGCGCTCGCTCAGGCCGAACAGGAC
>JALYTQ010000204.1 GCA_030854195.1 Chloroflexota bacterium | reverse complement strand
ACGTTATACTGTTCGCTCAGTAGCTGCCGTAGCGGAAGGTAGCCGCCATTGTGTCCATATTGCAGCACCGTTTTGCCATCCGGTCCCGCCAGGACCGCCTGCAGGCACTCGCTAATGAGCGCCGTGGGTAACGCTTCGGCTGCTGGAACGCCCCTGGTAAATAAAATCTGTTCGGTCTCCACCTGTCCCGTCATCTAACAATTTCTCCTTAATCTATACCCATTCCTACTGATGAGTTACATTTGTTAGCCAACTGCTACGCATGGAGCAGCACAATTTTACCCTGTGGCTCGCCTGATGCCAGCAGGCGATGGGCCTCGGCAGCCTGCTCGATCGGCAAGGTGCGCGCTATCAGTGGCGTAATAGCTTTTTCCGCGACCAGTTGCAGCATCTTCTGCATGTTTGCTACAGAAGTATGCAACATGCCACCGCCGAGCACATGCACGCGCTTGAGCCGCCAGGATTGCGTATTGACGGTTGACTCAGCGCCGCCGAGATTGCCGACCAGGACGACGCGACCATCAGCCGCTGAAGCGTCGATGCTGGTCTGCAACGTTGAACCGACCAGTTCCAGCACAAGGTTGACTCCCTTGTCGCCCGATAGCACCTTGGCCAGGTCTTGTTGGTGATAATTGATTACCTCGTCGGCCCCTAGTTTGCGTACTGAGTCGGCGCGCTGATCGCTACTGGCCGTTGTAGCGACCCAGGCCCCCGCGTGCTTAGCAAGCTGGATGGCAAGTGAACCCACGCCGCTGGAACCGGCCCAGATTAAGACGCGCTCACCCGCTTTGAGCTGCCCGACATCAAATAAGCAGGCCCACGCCGTTGAGCCCGCCAGACCCACCGCGACGGCTTGCTCAAAGGTGACACTGTCAGGAATGCGTATCAGGTCGGCGGCACGCGGAGCTATCTTGCCAGCATAGCCACCACCGCCCTTTGCCGAGGCAGCAGTATCGGTAAGCACGCGCTCCCCTGCTCGGAAGCCGTGCGCGTCCTGGAGTACAACACCGGCTGCCTCCAGACCTGGCGTGAAGGGGAGCGGTCCTACTGGCCTGCTGCCTGCTCGCTGGAACAGGTCGAGGCGGTTGACCGTGGTTGCTTTTACCTCGATCAGCACATCCTCTGGACCAGGAGTGGGATCGGGAACCTCTTGCACCTGCAATACCTCGGGATCACCGGTCTTGCTAAACTGTACCGCTTTCATACCCGCTATCTCCTTACGATTTTTTCTCTTGTTCGTAGAGTCTTCTTGCCCTCTATTGTATGCGCGTCGCTGATTGATGGCAAGGTTGCCGCTCTCTTTTTCTCGTCTCAGGATTTTGCGCTAGGTGAAGCAGCGTTCGCTTCGATGTGCTCGTCGAGCCATGTGATAAAACTTTGCAGCGTTGGAAAGGTCGTAACGGGCGTCTGGGAATCAAGCAGGTGGAGCGTCGAAGTCTCGGCCCAGGCGGCTCCCAGAGGTAGCACACCTGCCGCCATCGCCTCCTGCATATCGGAAGCGGTATCGCCAATATAGGCGGCCTCGCCCGGCTCCATCTGCCAGTCCGCCAGTATTTTGCCGATCGCCGCCGATTTAACGATAGCGTTGGCATCCCCAGCCTCTACGCGATCAAAATAGTGAGCGATGCCCAGATATTTGAGCGTATAGGCGGCAGTATACTCTCCCTTGCCGGTGATGACCGCCATCAGGATGTCGCGCTCTTGCAGCAATTTGAGCACCTCCTCGACGCCTGGAAAAGGGGCGCTGCATTCCACGTGCAACTTTTCATACACGTCAAAGAAGTACTTCAATCCCTCTTCCCACTGCTCCGGCATGGTGCGCTGAAAAATACCCGCCTCAGTAATGCCGAAGTGTGTCGTGACCTCCTGCTCACTGGGAGTACGGCCCGTGAAGTGCTCGAAGGAGTGCTGGTAGGCTTTAATACAGACTGGGAGAGTGTTTGCTAATGTTCCGTCAATATCGAAGAGAATGCCTCTGATTTTCATGGTGCTCCGCTATTATTATGAAGATGGTTAGTTGTAAATCTCTACGCAAGTAATCATACCACAACAAAACACGCCTGGAAAAAGTACTAATATCTCTTGCTATTAGAACAAATGTTTTATATAATGGAGGGGTGCTAAAAAGAATGGTTTCGTAGACAACGTAGGTAGTTTATGCAGACAAAAAAAGAGATAGATAGCACAAGCATGAAACTGAAGACACAACTCACGATGGTTTCCATTCTGGTGAGGGACCAGGACGAAGCGCTCCACTTTTATACCGAGAAGCTTGGTCTGGAGAAGCGCGCGGACGTTACCTTTGGGCCGGGCCTGCGCCTGCTCACTGTGGCACCCAGGGGTCAGAAGAAGCCGGAGATCGCCCTGGCAAAGCCGGATAGCACGCTCCACAACGCGGACCGCGTTAACGAACTGATGGAGCATATCGGTCAGGGTGTACCCTGGATCTTTGACACAAACGATTGTTGCAAGACATACGAGATGCTGCTGGCACGCGGCGTCAAGTTTGTCAGTGGACCCACGCGGCATCTCTACGGCGTCGAGGCCGTTTTCGAGGATCCCTCTGGCAATACTTTTTCCCTGTTAGAGGCGTCACCGGAAGCGCGCTCATTGCTGAAAAATCGAAGCGTAGGGACCGCCGCCTAGACATGTATTGGAACTTTCATAGCACTTTTACGGTTACGAAGGTTACGTATGAAGTAAGTGTTTAACGATAAAAGAGGAGGCGGCAGGGCGTATGATACAGGTGGATGACAGGCGCTCGACGCTTGAAAAGCATGATCTCGCGCCCTGGAATGCGCATCTTCCAACGATTGAATGCGTGATCCGCACGATGCGCGAGCACCTGTGCGAATCTTTTTCGCTGGAGGATATGGCCGATGTTGCCTGCCTGAGCCCTTATTATTTCAGTCGCGTGTTCCACCAGATCATCGGCACGCCCCCTGGCGAGTTCCTCGCGACGCTGCGCCTGGATATGGCGAAGCGGCTGCTGCTGACCACACCTATGAGCGTGACTGATATCTGCTTCGAGGTTGGCTATAGCGCCCTCGGCTCGTTCACCACGCGCTTTACACAACAGGTCGGTCTGCCGCCGCGCCATTTACGCCACCTTGCGCGCAATGTCCCTCCGCCGCTATTTATGGCGCGGAGCGCTCCGCTTCCTCTGCCATACACAAAAGGTCTCAGTGGTCGCATACTCAGCATGAGTCCTTTCAATGGATTGATCTTCGTCGGTCTTTTCCCTAAAGCGATTCCCCAGGGACGCCCTGTACGCTGCACGCTACTCACGGAACCAGCCCTCTACCATCTCGGCCCTGTACCCAATGGGCGCTATTTCCTGCTCGTCGCTGCCTTGCCCGTGTCCGACAGTCCTTATACCTACCTGTTGCCCCAGAGCAATGTGCTGGTCGGCATACAGGGTCCGATCATCGTTTACAATGGCGAAGTGCAAGGAAGTGTCGATGTGACTCTGCGTCCGCCGCGCCTGACCGATCCGCCAATTATCAGCGCGTTGCCGTTTATCTGATCGCTTTGTTACAAGTGCCTACCAGGGGGGACCACTTCTCATCTGAAGAACAATGCCACCGAAGTATATTATGCCTACAAGGGCGGATATACCGATAAGAGGAGGCAGGTATATGTGGAGCAAGATTGGAAAGAGAAGGGAAACTATGAATGAGAGGACAGCAACAGTCAAAAGACTGTAAAGAGCGAATTTTCCTTTATTATTGAGGATGGTTTTCATAAAATTGCCTTTCTGAGACAAGAGAGATACTTTGTTATACATCCTTCTCTCGACACAAGCGTTATCATTGTCGGGAGCGTTTGTGTACTTTTTGTTCTGCTCATGCAGACGATACGTATCCTCTAGAAAGATAGACGCCGACCTCCCTGCTTTCTCGCATATCCCTCGTTGCTGACAAGGCCAGGTTTACAGAACAGAGTTCTTCTAGAACAAATGTATAGGCAACGCGACAAAATTTTGTTATGATATGTCAATGAGCACATCGATCTTCTTTCAGGGCGGGACCCTGGTCGTACAGCAGGACGAGGAACAGGAGCCGCTTCCCCCACCATTTCGCTTTATCAAGGGAAGGTGGCGCTGCGAGGGCTATCATTATCGCGAACTGCAGCCGCAACTGCGCGAGCTGGCGATACGGGATAATGTGCGGCGCTGGCAACCGCTCAACGTCACATTGCAGGAGGTACGGGAGCCACACGACTATCAACTGGAGGCGCTTGCCGCCTGGGATGAGGCCGGGCGCTGCGGGAGTATCGTGCTGCCCACCGGAGCGGGGAAGACCTTCGTCGCGATTCAGGCAATCTATCGCGTCAAGCGTTCCGCCGTGGTTGTCGCGCCCACCATCGATCTGCTGCACCAGTGGTACGCGCGCCTGGTCAACGCGTTTGCCGCCGATGTAGGTGTCTACTACGGCGGCGAGAAGCGCGTCCAGGCGCTCACCGTGACGACATATCACTCGGCTGGCGATCTGATGGCCGCGTATGGCAACACCTTCAAGCTAATTATCTTTGACGAGGTACACCACCTCCCCGCGCCCAGCTGGGGCGAGGCGGCGCTGATGGCACCGGCTCCTTTGCGCCTGGGATTGACGGCGACGTATCCCGAGGCGCACGAGCAGACCAATGGGCGCTGGCGTGTCGATGAATTGATCGGCCCCATCGTTTACACAAAGCGCGTTGAAGATCTCGTCGGCCAGCAGCTCGCGAACTACCGCACGCAGCGCCTGCGCATCGATCTCTCGCCCGCCGAGCGTGCCCGCTACGATGCCGATCACGCCACCTATATCAACTTCGTGCGCCAACGAGAGCTGCCGCGCCGCTACGGTCCGGGTTGGCTGATGGAGCTGATGCGCCTCTCTAGCAGCGACGCGCAGGCGCGCCGCGCCTTCCTCGCCCGGCAACGATTGTTGCGTCTACTCGCCAGTTGCGAAGGGAAGTTTGCGCTCCTCGACGAGCTGCTGCGCGAATACGTCACCGAGCGCATCCTTGTTTTTACCGAGCACAACGCAATGGCCTACGAAGTGGCGCGCCGTCATCTCATCCCCGCCATCACGCACGAGACGAGCGCCGCTGAGCGCAAAGAGATTCTGGACGGCTTTCAGGAAGGGCGCTATCGTGTCGTGGTAACATCACGAGTGCTCAACGAGGGCATCGACGTACCGGAGGCGAAGGTAGCGATCGTGCTGGGCGGAACCTCTGGCGCGCGCGAATACATACAGCGCCTGGGTCGGGTGTTACGTAAGATCGAGAATAAAGAGGCAATCCTCTTCGAGGTCATCGCTCGCAAGACTCTGGAAGAGGGCCGGGCGCAGCGTCGACGCAGAAAACAGGAGGTCGATTGATGCTGACTGGGGAACTGGTAAAGCCACGCCTGCGTATGCTGGGTTCGCAATTGTTTATCGATCTCCTCGACATTCACGACGCCTGTTGGCAGCAGACCGCCGGAGACCTGATCGCCCTGCTGCAAGGGCATATCGGTCAGCCGCAGACTGCGTGGGAGGCTGCGCTTGAGGCATACGAGGGCGAGCGAGTCGATTACATCGTAGTGCGCGGACTCGCGAAGGTGCTCAGCGACGCGGCCAACTTTGCTCCTCTTGAAACCCCACTGCCACCAAAACAGATTCGCGAGCGGCTCTTTTCCTATGGTCCTGTCTTCTCCAACGCGCAGTTATTTCAGCAGCAGACGCGCCACGAAGTCATGCAAGCCCTGGCGCGGGAGCTCGGCAGTTCAGCGGAACACCTGGAAGCCTCTCTCTTCGCCGATCGCTTCGCATCAGCCATCCTCAGCGATGCTGGACACGACTGGACGCCTGAAGGATTGCTAGCGCGATACAATCTGGAACTGGCGCGCGGCGTCCTCTACTGGGCCAGCCACATGCGCATCGAGGTACATGGTGGCTACAAAGACCTGTGGAAGTACCTCAAATTCTTCAAATTGATGTTCTGGATACAGGAGCAGGAGGATGGCTACGTTGTCGATCTCGACGGACCCATCTCGCCGTTCGTGAGTGCCACCACGCGCTATGGTCGGCAGTTTGCCGCGTTTCTGCCCGCGCTCATGCTCTGCGAGCGTTGGCAGATGGTTGCCCGCGTGCGCTCGCCGCAGACAGGGAGTATGGCGACCTACCGACTTGACGCAAGCTCCGCACTGCAGTCGCACTTCAAGCAGAGCGGTCCCTTCGATAGCCGCCTGGAAGCCGACTTCGCGCGCGAATTTGAGGAAAAGTTCGGCGCGAAGCGCGGCCAGTGGCTATTAACGCGTGAGGATGAAGTGCTCAACCTGGGCGATACCGTCATGATTCCGGATTTTGCCCTGACCCACAAGCGGACGGGGCAGCGTATCCTCATCGAGCTGGTCGGCTTCTGGCATCCCGACTATCTGCGACGCAAAGTCGAGAAGGTACGCGCCGCCCAACGCCGAGATTTGCTCCTGCTCGTCTATGAAGGCGTCAATCTGGCGGCGGAGGCACTGCAGGACGTGCCAGGTGAAGTGATCTACTTCAAGCAGAAGCCTGTCCTCAAAGAAGTAATGGGCGTTGTTGAGACAATGGCAGAGCGCATAGCAAAATAGGGGGAGTGGTAACGTATTTGTAGTTGATAGTACTTCCATAAGCGTTATATTTAGTGACGTGACTTTAGAAAGGTGTAGGTCGTTTTGAACAGTGGGATGTAACATCCCGATTTGCAATTTATGGAAAATGTTTGGAGAAGTGAATGACACAAAGTAATATGAGAGAAGTTCCTGTAGCATCGGATATGTACCAGCAACGTCTGGCGGTTCTTGAACCCGAAGCCGAGAATATTCAGCCTCTAAAAAGCATACATACCTATCAGCCCACCCGCTGGGAACTCGTCAATCGAGCACTCGACATCGTTGATTCCGTATCAAACGGTCGCGCTGGTCAGCTGCAGCGCTTCTTCAGCTTCGTATTCATTGGCGGCATAGCATCCCTGGTCAATCTGCTCGTCCTGTATGTCGCCTATTATCATATCCCTATGCCGGTCACTATCCATGTCCATTATGTAACCGCCTTCTTGCTGGCTTCTGAAATCTCTATTCTCGCCAATTTCATTCCGAACGATTATTTTACGTTCAGGCATCTAGCGGGACATCAGCGCTCCTGGGGTGCGCGCTGCTTGCGCTTCCACATTACGTGTATCAGCGGCACGCTGCTCACGTTCCTGATCAACTTCGGCCTGAGCTATGGGTTGCACATCTCGCCAGTTCTGGCGCAGGCGGTTGCCCTGATAATCGTTCTTTTCTACAATTTTGCCGTTCATCACCTCTTTACCTATCGCCAGGTGAAGACGGCGGCGGCGCATTAAAACAGAGCATAAAAAGAGAACCTCCCCGGTACTAAAGGGGAGGTTCTCTTTTACACGTTCATCAACCAACCATCATGCCCAGCGAATGAGTCCCATCTCGTACTTTTCGCTCAGACCCGGATGAGAGGGGACGACGCGCACATTGTAGGCGATGCTACCGCTCTCGGGTGGCTGCAGATGCAGATCGAAGCGGTATGAGCCGTCTTGTTCGCGCCGTGTAAAGTGCATCGGCACGGTATGTTGAGCCTGGGCAAGCTCGCCTTGAATTTCGCCGTAGACCAGTTCGACACTGATATCCTCCGGCCTGATCTCGTTCATGCGCACCCAGGCGCGCACATCGATGCCCTCGCCCAGACTGAGCTGCCCCTCGCGCCTGCCATCGATATACAGTTCCAGGCTATTCCAGCCACGCCGGACATGCTCCTTCCAGGCGGCAAGCGTGCGCACATGCTCGTAGTGGTTCTGTTCGATCCGCATGCCTTGCTGAATCTCAGGCACGTAGTAGCGCGTGGTGTACTCTTTGACCATACGCCGCATGCTGTACTGCGGTGTGCAGGTGCGGATCGCCTCTTTCATCGTGCCCAGCCAGCGGTGTGGAATACCGTTGGCGTCGCGCTCGAAGAACGAGGGAACGAGTTCATTTTCGAGCAGGCTGTACAGGGACAGGCTATCCGCCTCCGCCTGAATCTCCTGGTCGTGGTACTCGCGCTCCTCGCCGATTGCCCAGCCGTTTTTGTCATTGTAAGCCTCGGCCCACCAGCCATCAAGGATACTGCAATTGGGCTGTCCATTTAGCGCGGCCTTCTGTCCACTGGTTCCGCTGGCCTCGTAGGGGCGGATCGGATTGTTGAGCCAGACATCGGTACCGGCGACGAGGTAGCGCGCCATATCGATATCGTAGTTTTCCAGGAAGATAATCTTGCCGCGCAGATCGTCGCTGCGTGAGATGCGATAGATCTGCTGAATAAGCGCCTTGCCAGGCTCATCAGCCGGGTGCGCCTTGCCAGCAAAGATGATCTGGATCGGACGCTCTGGATTGTTCAGCAGGCGCTTGAGCCGCTCGATATCGCGAAAGATGAGCGCGGCACGCTTGTATGTTGCGAAGCGGCGCGCGAAACCGATAATCAACGCCCTGGGATTGAGCATATGCTCGATCTCGGTGATCTGCGTCGAACCCTCGCCCACGCGCAGGTGCTGCTCTTTCAGGCGGTGCCGTGCATACTCGATGAGTCTCTCTTTGCGCACGGTATGCGTCTTCCACAGCTCGCTATCTGGAAGCTGATCGATGCGCTGATCCCAGAAGTCCTGCTCGTCCACGTGGCTACCCCAGTCTTTATCCAGGTAGCGTCCGAACAGCTCATTCATTTCCTGTGCGATCCAGGAAAAGGTATGCACGCCATTCGTGATATAGCCGATCGGCACCTCATCGGCCTCAATGCCGGGCCAGAGGAACTGCCACATCTTGCGCGACACCTCGCCATGCAGCTTACTGACGCCATTGTGGTGCCCGGTCAGCTTCAGCGCGAGCACCGTCATACCATACGTCGGACCCCAGCCTTGATCTTCGCGTGCCACGTCCAAAAACTGTTCACGTGTCAGACCCAGTTCGCCCCAGTACGAGCCGAAGAACTTATCGATCAGATCGTAGTTAAAGGTATCGTTACCCGCTGGCACAGGCGTATGGGTCGTAAAGAGGGAATTAGCCGACACCGCCTCGCGGGCCTCGTTAAAGCTCAGGCCGGAGACAACGAGCTCGCGGCAGCGCTCCAGATTTAAGAAGGCCGCGTGTCCCTCGTTCAGATGCCAGGCGGATGGCGAGACGCCGAGCGCGCGTAGGGCGCGCACGCCGCCGATGCCCAGCACAATCTCCTGCGAAATGCGGATCTCGCGATCGCCACCGTAGAGACGGGCCGAGAGCTCGCGATCGTTGGGCGCGTTGGGTGCCACATCGGTATCCATCAGGTAGAGAGGGATGCGACCGACCATCAGCTTCCAGACCTTGGCGTAGATGCGGCGTCCGGGCAGGTCGACGCTAATG
>JALYTQ010000203.1 GCA_030854195.1 Chloroflexota bacterium | reverse complement strand
CATTGCATCAGTTGAGACCTACCTGAAATACGCCGAGGCCATCGGGCTCACCGCGACCGCCGCCGCAACCGCGTAAAACTGAGATAAACGCATGTGATGATTGACCTCTATGTAGGCATATCTGGAATTAAAAACCGTCACCTGAAAAAAGTTGCTTCCAGTGTTGTATGCAAGAATTGTAATGCGTGTTTTTCCAGCGATACTGCCACGGGGGTCACTCATCACATACAGCAGTCTCTAAAAATGTATTTAGACCCCGATATGATCGAAAGAGGTGAAAAATGGCTATTAGCGGTGACGTGAAATCTTTAACCGAAAATATTGAAGCTTCTTATGAGACCAGGGTAGCCGCGGTTTCTGATATTGTCCAGGAAACCCATCAGACATTAGGAAACTTCAAGCGGGAACGCGAAAAGATGGCTAGTGATCTCAGGCAATCCCTCGCCTCTAACAGGTCGGACCGCATAAGACAGGTACAGGAAATGAGAGCTGGGAACACGAAAGAAATAGCAGAGTTGGCGCAAACAATCACTGAGTTTCTTGAGGTGGCTGAAAGGGAAAGAAAGCAAGAGTTTGCCTTCCTGCTGCAAGAAATAAAAAGTCAGGTTGCGGATATTCAAAATGATACCGCCAACACGCTGGCCGACTTTAGAGGCAATCATCGCGAGATGGCAGAAGCTTTGCGCAGTGAGCTGGCCGACTTTAGAGGCAATCATCGCGAGATGGCAGAAGCCTTGCACAGCGAGCTGGCCGACTTTAGAAACCAGCAAAAAGAGATGGTCGCAGCTTTGCGCAGCGAGTTTGCCAACTTCAGCAGGGACCTTCACAAGCAGGTAAGCGGTATGCTGGCCGCATTCTCTAGTGACCAGCAGCAAGCTCGCGCCGAGTGGGAAAACATGACCAGGGTCATGACCGCGAAAAGAGCGGGTAAACAGGCATCTTCAGCAGCAGCAAAGAAGGATACTCCAACATCGGTATAAACAGGGGCCTGCCTTGCGCGGGCCCAGGGAGCCATCAGCCCGCAGGTATCCAGCGGTCGCTCCTCGTAGCTCCGTGCGCGTCGTGGCTCGCGGGAGATCTGGAGTGGTGTGGCGGAGATGCTCCATAGTATTAAAACCCGCGCACCACTCCAGACCTTCTGTGAGTCACGGCGCAGGCACTGAATACGGGTCATGTGATGGGGCCACATGGGCCACGTGGAGCGACGGGATTGCTCTTCCAATTCTTCGCATGAAGCTGGTCAGAGTACTGAGGGGTCAGAGGAATTCTAAAAAATTACGAAAAAGAGGAGAATAACTGATGATCGATACCGTACCTATGAAACATGCAGGGATCAGTAAGAGCACAGGGAGTCTATCCATTGGTCCGTCCGAGGGTTTTATAGAGACGCCCTCAGCCGCAAGAATTATTGACCGGGCAATGTCGTATCTTGAGGCCGGTATTCCTGTTCATCTTACCGGACCGACCGGTACGGGAAAAAGTACCCTGGCTATGCACCTGGCATATCAACTACATCAACCGGTAGTGCTTATGTTTGGGGATGAAGAGTTCGCCACCTCAGACCTGGTCGGCGATAAAATGGGGTATCGCAAGAAGAAGCTGATTGATAATTTTATTCACTCAGTCCTAAAGACCGAAGAAGATTTCACGCAGCGCTGGGTAGACAACCGCCTCACCACCGCCTGCAAACATGGGTACACCCTGGTCTATGATGAGTTTAATCGCTCAAGGCCGGAAGCCAACAACGCCCTGCTCTCCGTTTTAGAGGAAGGCATTCTGACCTTGCCATCGTCAGAAGAAGAGTCGGGCTATATTAAAGTTCATCCTCGGTTTCGGGCCATCTTCACCTCAAATCCGCACGAATACGCTGGCGTGCATAGAGCCCAGGACGCGCTCTTAGACCGCATGGTCAGTATCCATCTCGATTATTTCGACGAGGAGACGGAACAGGCCATTGTCGTTGCCAGGAGCGGTGTAGAGCCCGCAGATGCCGCGAAGATCGTGGCTATTGTGCGCGAGCTCCGTCAGGCATCCGAGCTGCATCAGAAGCTGAGTATCCGCTCGGGCATTATTATTGGCAAAATTCTTATGCAAAAAGGCATCCGCCCAGAGAAACAGAATCCTCTTTTTGTTGATATTTGTATTGATGCCCTTATCTCAGGCAGACACGGTAGCGCCGATAGAGAGAAAATGGTGCGCCATGTTACCGATCTCATTGACAAATATTTTTAGTTGGCAGGAGGGACGCATGATAATCAAAGGTGCCGGTGACATAAAAGGCATTCGCAGCGTGAATACTCGACCCGGAGCAATCACCGAAAAAAGAGGCTTTTTAAAGCTGTATCAACTCGCCGCTGAAAAAGACAACCTGCAAAGGAAAGCGCTCTGGGTCAGGCGGCAACAGGAGCAAACAGAAAAAAGACTTTCCGAGATTGCCTATGGAATGCATGTTGTTAATCAGAGCATAGCGAGAGAGTCGAACTCAAACGCGCATGCCGAGTTTCGTAGTACGTTCATTGAGTACTAATGCATTGCTAACAAGCTGGGAGTAAAAAATCATGGCAGAAACGAAAGACGATCAAAAGAAAAAGGACGCAGAGGACGTAGTGGTTGATTTTGGCATGGGGAAGATTTCCTTTGGCGGTCTTTTTCAGGGCATCGGCGGCCTCATTGATTTAGTTTCCAAATTGGAGGAAGAGGGCAAAGAAGGGACGCAGGGCGAGAAAGAATTTACCAGCCCGTCGGGTCGCGTCAACGCGGTCTACGGCTTCTCCGTCAAAACCAACCTGAGCGGCAAGCCGGTCGTTGAGCCATTCGGCAATGTCAGAAAGACCGCCCGAGGGCCGGTGGTCGAAGAGGAGAGGCAGCCCTTAGTCGATGTCTTCGATGAGGCCGATCACATCTTAGTCATTGTTGAGCTGCCGGGCATAGAAGAAGAGCACATTAGCACCAGCGTCAAGGGTGATATTCTCACGCTCTCGGCGGCCAATGGCGAGCGCAAGTATTATAAAGAAGTACTTTTGCCCGCAGATGTCGATGCCGATAGCTTAAAAAGGAAATATAAAAACGGCGTGCTAGAGATGAGAATGAGCAAGAAGTAGTATGACAGAGAAATCCATTCAACTCAAAGTCGCCGAAGCCAATCCGCGTGATGTGGGTCGCGGTATTGCCCGCGTTGATCCTGAAATCATGGAGCAGCTGGGCATCGACGATCCCGGCGAGATTGTGGCGCTCAAAGGCAAGCGGGAAACGGCGATTCGCATTATGCCAACCTTCCCAGAATTGCGCGGTCGCGGCATTGTGCAGATCGACGGCATCATTCGGGAAAACGCGCAGATAGGCATTGATGAGCACGTCAAGCTTGCCCGCGTCAAGGTTGAGAATGCTAGAAGGGTCACGCTCTCCCCTTTAACCTTGATTGGGAAAACGACGACGGACAGCGCCTACCTCTCAAGGCAGCTCTCGTCGATGCCTGTCACGCAGGGCGATAGGGTGCAGACCACCTTTCTGGGCGCGAAGAAACAGGACTTCAGGGTGGTAGAGACGCAACCCTCGGGAGCCGTGCTCTTAACGGCGCAGACCAGTATTACCATCACCGGCGAAGGCAAGGCCGCAGAAGCAAAGCTGACCTATGAAGATATCGGCGGCCTGGGCGATCAGGTGAGGCGCATCCGCGAGATGATCGAACTTCCCCTACGCTTTCCGCAGGTTTTTGCCCGTTTAGGCATTGATCCGCCCAAAGGCGTGCTGCTGTACGGCCCGCCGGGCACCGGCAAGACCCTGATTGCCAAGGTAATCGCCAACGAGACCGATGCCTCTTTCTTCCAGCTCTCTGGACCCGAGATCATGCACAAGCTCTATGGCGAATCCGAAGCTCACTTGCGCGATGTCTTCGAGAAGGCCAAGAAAAAGGCTCCGTCCATTTTGTTCTTTGATGAGCTTGACTCCATTGCCCCCAAGCGCGAAGAACTGGGCGGTGAAAAGCAGGTCGAGCGCAGGGTTGTGGCGCAGCTCCTGGCCCTGATGGATGGTCTGGAGGAACGCGGCCAGATCATCATTATTGGTGCCACCAATCTACCGGACGCCCTTGATCCGGCCTTGCGCCGGCCCGGTCGCTTTGATAGAGAGATCGTGGTGCCGATTCCAGATAAACATGGGCGGCGCGAGATCCTCACCATTCACACACGCGGCATGCCCTTTGCCGACGATGTTGATCTTGACCGTCTGGCCTTCTTAACGCACGGCTTTGTCGGCGCAGACCTGGCCGCCTTAGCCCGCGAGGGCGCGATGCACGCCATTCGCCGCCTCATGCCCAGCATTGACTTCGAGCAGAAGGTTATTCCCGAAGAGGCCATTCTTGCCCTTACCGTTACCATGGATGATTTCTTGAACGCGGTAAGGGAGATCGAGCCATCCGCCATTCGCGAGGTCTTTACCGAGATTCCGGAAGTAGGTTTTTCCGAGATCGGCGGCCACACGGATATCAAGCAGATCCTCATCGAGACGGTGAAAGATCCCCTGTACCATCCAGAGGTGTACGCCAGGGCAAATACGAAGCCCGCCAAAGGTATCTTGCTGACCGGCGAACCGGGAACAGGCAAAACGCTGCTTGCCAGGGCCATTGCCAAAGAAGCAGAAGTGAATTTTATCGCCGTTTCGGGTCCAGAGCTGCTCTCCAAATATATTGGCGAGAGCGAGCGCGGAGTGCGCGAGGTCTTTAAAATTGCCAGGCAGGCAGCTCCCTGCATTTTATTCTTCGACGAAATCGAATCAGTGGTTCCCAAAAGAGGAAACTCGATGGGCGACCAGGTAACAGAGCGGGTCGTCACCCAGTTCTTAACCGAGATGGACGGCATTGAAGAGCTCAAAGGCGTCATGGTGCTGGGGAGCACCAACAGGCCCGACTTGATAGACTCCGCCATGCTGAGGCCAGGCCGCTTTGATTTTGTGCTCGAACTGCCGAAACCCGATTTGAGCGCGCGCGAAGCGATCTTTAAAGTGCATACGCGTGGCAAGCCTCTGGGTAAAAATATTACCGTGGAAGCTCTCGCCAGCGAGACTGACGGATTGGTGGGCGCAGATATCGCCTCAATCTGTCAGAAAGCCAGCCTCTTAGCCATCAGGGAGTTTCTAGAGAGCAAGGAAGAAGACCTGGATAAACTCACCATCGAGAAGAAATACTTTATGGAGGCGCTAAGAGATGCCTACCGTTAGATGCGCCTTTTGTAAAGGGACGGGCAGTAACCCTTATTATAAGAGTCCCTGCCCGGTCTGCAAAGGCAAAAAGAGCAACGAGGTTGTAGAGAAGCACATGCCCTGCCGCGATTGTCGTGGCACAGGTCACAAAGGAGGAACAACCTTAACCTGTTACTCGTGTAGCGGTTTAGGCGTAGTCCCCGACATGCGCGAGGAATTGCTACAGGCAAGGCAAGAAATTGCACAGGGGCGGGCGCTAATGGAGGAAGAGAGAACGCACCCATGAACGAAGGAATCTATATCTATGGCATCATCAAATCTCCCGAGCACCAGGAGTTCGGCAAGATTGGCATCGGCGACCCTGCTTCCCAGGTCTTGACGCTGGAGTATCAAGATCTCGCGGCAGTTGTTTCCCGCAACCCATTTGTGGTCTACGACACCCTGGCGAAAGAAACCATCGTCAAAGACCTGGTGATGCATCAGTTCGTCATTGAAAAAGTGATGAAAGGCTTCACCATTCTCCCGGTGAAATTCGGCACCATGGTCGAGAGCGAAGAGGAAGCCATGCAGTTCCTGCAAAAAGGCTATTGTCGTCTGCATGGTGAATTGCGCAAGATAGATGAGAAGATAGAACTGGACGTAGTCGCCACCTGGGAATTGCCAAAAGTCATGGCCACCATCTACCGCAACAATGCCCAGATCCAAAAGAAGCAAGGCGAAATTGTGCGCATGGGTACCAAAGTGGCCCTTGAGGAGCGCGTGGCGCTAGGGAAATCCGTTGGGGAGGCCCTCACGGCGCAAAAAATCGGCCATCAGCAACTCATCTTGCACGCGCTCAAAGATGAGGTAGTAGACATCTGTTTGCACGAATTGGCAGGCGACGAGATGATCTTCAACGCCGCCTTTTTGCTGGAAAAGAAGCACGAGGAGAGCTTTACGCATGCCATAGATATGGTGGATCAGAAGCTAGACAACAGCGTAAACTTTCGCCTGGTCGGCCCTCTGCCACCTTATAGCTTCTCCACCATTCTGCTGGAAAAAATTGATGAGCGCAAACTCGCGGAGGCCAGAAAAACGCTGGGCCTGGATGGGGAGATAACGGAGAAAACGCTACGCGACGCCTATCACCAGCAGGCGCAAAAGTGTCACCCGGATAAAAGTAAAAATAGCAAAGAGGATGCCTTCAACTTCCACCGCCTTCATTCAGCCTACAAAACGCTGAAAGCGTTCCTCGAAAATGGCGCAATGCACGTCGAGGTCTACCGCTGGGAGAAAGACCAGCGATGAGAAAACTGCTCTACGTGCCCATCATCCATAATGAAGCAGATTTAGGCAGCCTTGCTACAACCATTGAGGAGCGAGCAAGGGCTGTCATTGGCGCGCGTAGTTGGCAGAAGCATCAAGAAATAGTGCGCCTCTACTGGCAAACGATCGCCAGGTATTGGAATGGGAAAGACGTAGCAGGCATAAAAATTTTCCAGGATGCTATGGCGGCTGATGGTGAAGTAGGGGAAAAGATTGTCAAGAGCCTGGCACAGGATGGCAGCATCAATCATCAGATAATCGCACAGTTGCTAGAGCGAGGCGCGCAACTTTGCAAGACTGAAGACGGAGCACTGCTCAAAGAAGAGTATTTTTTAACAAAAGAGCTTGCCGAGAAGAAGTCGGATAGCTTCAGATCCATCGCGCATTATAAGGAGCAAAAAGACAGGCTTTTAAAAGCGCGTGACACGTATATTAGCAAAAGCATCAACGACGGCCTGGAAGAAGGCGAAACGGGGATCTGTTTCCTGGGTGCATATCATCAGCTCGTCCCCAACCTTGCCAGAGACATCACCGTTATCGCGCTGAAAGATCCTGAAAAGGTGCGTGCATATGCGCAAAAATATAGCAGCAAACAGTGGGAAGGAGAAGCGGACAGGCTTGGGCGTTACCTGATAGCGCCGATCCAGGCAGACGCAGGTGAAAAAAATGAGTAAGAGCGAAGGATACTACCTCTATGGCATCATCGGGACCAGCCAGCGGCGGGAGTTTGGCCCGATCGGTATTGGCGGCGGAGGCAATGTCGTGTATACCCTGCCCTATCAAAATATCGCCGCCATTGTTTCCAGATCCCCGCTTGTCAAATACGCGGTGACCAGGGAACACTCGATGGCGCACATCAAGGTTCTGGAACGGGCGATGGAAGAATACACGCTGTTGCCTGTGCGCTATTGTACGATCGCCGAGGAAGAAGAAATTATTATAGAAAAGGTTTTGAAAGCGCGCTATCAAGAATTTATTGATCTATTACAAGATATGCAAGATAAAATGGAGCTTGGCGTAAGGGCACGCTGGAGCAACTTAGACGTTATTTTTGCCGAAGTGGTAGAAGAAAATGCAGAGATAAAAGCTATCAAAGAAGCGCTACTTGGCGAGACCAATGAGCAAAGAAAATACGCGGGCAAGATCAAAATTGGTCAGTTGGTGCAGAAAGCTCTAGAGGCCAAGAAAAAAAAGGAGGCCGAGGAACTGTTCGCGGCCCTGAAACCTTTAAGCCTTGACTATAAAGAAAACCAGATCTATGGCGATATGAATCTAGTAAACGCGGCCTTCCTGATAAACAGAGAGAGGGAAAAAGAGTTTGATCGCAAGATGCAAGAGCTGGAAAAGGAGTATGGTGAAAGGAAAAAGTTAAAATACATTGGCCCCATAGCACCGTATAATTTTGTGGAAGTAGTGGTCAACTGGTAGAAAATGGCACTCAACGGGTTAAAAAATCCATCTTTACAATTTATCCTATTTGGCGGGAAAGGTGGCGTTGGCAAAACGACCATGGCCGTGGCAACCGCTCTGGAGCTGGCCAGGGATCAGAAGGTATTACTTTTTACGACTGATCCCGCGCCGTCGCTCGCCGATAGCTTTGGTCAGCCCATTGGCAATGAACCCACGGCTGTTATTGGAACGCGCAACCTCTTTGCCATGGAGATGGATGCCGGAAAAGTCCTGGCAGAATTTAAAGAGCAATACGGCGGAGAAATCCTGGATATTCTCCAGCAGGGTACCTACCTGGCGGATGATGAGACAGAAGAAATACTGCATCTCGATATTCCAGGTCTGGATGAAGTCATGAGCTTAAAGAAGATCATAGATTTCATGGAGAATGCAGAGTATCAGCTCTATATAGTTGATACCGCGCCAACCGGCCATACGCTCAGGCTGCTCATGGTGCCAGAACTTTTAGATGACTGGATAAAGTTTTTAGCCGGTCTGCGCTGGAAGCATCATATGATGATAAAGCAATTTGCACGCGAAGATCGTCTTGAGCAGGCCGATACATTTCTTCTAGAAATGAAGAAGACTGTCAAGAAGGTGCGCGCACTCTTGCGCAACGCCGAAAAAACAGAGTTCGCGGTCGTCACCATTGCCGAAAAGATGGCCGTCTCCGAAACCGAGGATCTACTCAGCAGTCTCGCGCAGATGCATATCCCATCCAGGCATCTTATTATCAACAACCTTTTTCCACAGGAAGCGTCAGGTTTTGCCGCGACAAGAAGAGAAATTCAGGCACGCTATATTTCCGAAATGCGAGAAAAATTTAGCGCGTACAGTATTACAGAGGTTGCTTTGCAGCCAACCGAGATGCAGGGCCTTGCTAACCTGCAAGCATTAGGGTCTCAACTATTTTCTCAGTAGGGATGGGCCTTGCGTCCATCCCTACTGTGGAGAACACAAAGAGGAGGAAGAACCATGTTTCTTGTTGACGATCTCCTGTTCGGATTGCCCGCGAAGGGCTTGATGAGCATCTTTACCAAGGTGTGCGAAATGGCGCAACTTGAATTGACCGATGAGTCGAAGATAAAAGAGGAGTTATTGCAACTCCAGACGCTGTATGAAATCGACGAAATTACCGACGAGGAATATCAAGAAAAAGAGGCGGCGCTGCTGGAAAGGCTCATGGCCGCCGAAGGTGTGTAGGCGGATATTTAGCGCGCAGGGTTATGGGACAATGCCATAACCCTGCTTTTTTGTGTTTGACATAACCGACCTGAATAATACTATAGTGATATATGCTCACCAGATGTGTTTCATTTCAGAGGGTATATGGGTAACATCAATCTGCATCAGCTCGCGACGTTCCAGGTCGTTGCTAAACACTCTAGCTACGTGCGCGCGGCTGAAGAATTGCACTTCAGCCAACCCGCCGTCTCGGCCCAGA
>JALYTQ010000202.1 GCA_030854195.1 Chloroflexota bacterium | reverse complement strand
CTGATCCGCAACAGCGCGACGATCGGTGGAACCGTGGCGAGCGGACCAGCCGCACAGACGGACCTGCTGACGGCCCTGGTCGCGCTGGAGGCCGAGGCCGTGGTACGCTCCGGCTCCAAGACCCAGGTGGACCTGAGCGCAGGCACCGCCGAGCATCCCGGCCTGGGACTCTCCGGCGTCGTCTTCAAGGGCAAGAAGGAGCGCCGTCTGTCCTGTGGTACCTGTCACGTAGAGCGACGACCCAGCGAGCTGATTTTGGAAGTGCTCGTGCCGCGTCCAGCTGCGAGCTGTGGTACCTCGTTCACGCGGATAGCGCGCACGCCTACCGATAGTGCCTTGCTGAACGCCGCCGCCGTGGTGGAGATCGAGGATGGAGTTTATCGGCGCGTGCGCCTGGCGTTCGGCGGCGTCAATATGGAGCCGGTGCGCTTGCGTAGCGTGGAGCGCCAACTTGAGGGCCAGCAGGCAATTCATCCTCTCGATAAAGAGCGTCTCCTGGCCCTTCTGCGCGTTGGCATAAACGACTTCCGCCCGCCCTCCGATGTGCGCGCCAGTAGCGGCTACCGGCGCGTGAGCGGGCTGAGCCTGGCCTATCGTGTCCTGGAAGAAGCGATCAACGTATCTCTGTGGCGTGGCATGGTCTCGTCTGGAAAGAGTGTGTAATTAGGTATGGAACTCGAACTGAGTATCAATGGTGTGATTGAAAGCCTGGATATAGCGCCTGGCGAGTCGCTCTTGACGCTGCTGCGGCGCGAGGGATATAGCGAGATCAAATGTGGTTGTGGTACGGGCGAGTGCGGCGCGTGCGCGGTGCTGGTCGATGGCGTGGCGCGTCCGAGCTGCGTCATGCTGGCCGCGCAGGCCGGTGGCGGCACGCTTACCACGGTGGACGGTCTGGCACCCGCCCAACAACTGCACCCGCTACAGCAGGCATTTGTCGAGTTCGGCGCTGTGCAATGCGGCTTCTGCACGCCCGGTATGCTCCTCTCTGCCGCAGCCTTCTTGCAGCAAAATCCAGATCCGACCGAGCGCGAGGTGCGCGACGCGCTCTCCGGCAATCTCTGCCACTGTACCGGATATGAAAAGCCTGTGCAGGCCGTGCTGCACGCCGCCGCCGTTATGCGCGGCGAAGCAAAGACGCCATTGGAATATAGTTCCGGCGCTACTGCGAAGCAGGCCGCCATTCGCGCGCGGACGGAGCGCGGAGCGACGGCGCACATCCCCACCGTGTCGGCTCCCACCGCGCCCGCTAATGGTCATTTGCGCGTCGTAGGCCAGTCGCTGCCGGTACTCGATGCCGCGAAACTGGTGAGCGGTAAAGCAGCCTTTGCCGATGACATTATCCTGCGCGGCATGTTGTATGGACGTGTTCTGACCAGTCCCCACGCGCACGCCGTCATTCGCGATATCGACGTTGCGCAGGCGAAGGCGCTGCCCGGTGTCCACGCTATCGTAACCTATAAGGATGTGGCGCGTGTTGCCTATGCCAGTGGCGAGCGACCTGCCGAGGGGCCGCGCGATCAATACAGCCTGGATTACCGCGTGCGCTACGTTGGCGATCGCGTGGCTATTGTCGCCGCCGAGACGCCGGAGATCGCGGAGCAGGCTTTGCGCCTGATCCAGGTCGATTATACGGTGCTGCCTGCCATTCTTGATCCGCGTCAGGCGTTGGAAGCAGATACGCCCGCGCTGCATCCCGAGGTCGAGTCGCGTGGCATCTATGACGCCAGGCGCAACATCGCCGCCCGCCTGCGTAGCGAGACCGGCGATCTGGAGGCTGGTTTCGCCGCCGCCGATCTGGTCGTTGAGAATGAGTATGTGGTATCCCAACAGCAGCCGCTGGTGCAGCAGAGCGTCGTCACCTATTTCGACGAGGATGGCTACCTGGTTGTGCGCACGGGTACGCAGATCCCCAACTACATCCGTTCCACCCTGGCCTCCATCCTGGACCTGCCCGCCCGCCGCATTCGGGTGGTCAAGACGCATGTTGAGGGCGATGCAGGGGCCAGCCAGGAACTGATTCTGGAGGACCTCTGCGCCTTGTTGACGCTCGCTACCAACCGTCCTGTGATGATGAGCGAAGCGGGCGCGGATGAGCCATTGCGTGTCGTGCAGCAGAGTGTTCTGCGCGTGAAGACAGGTGTGAAGCGCGACGGAACGCTCGTCGCGAACCAGATGTTCCTACTGACAAGTACAGGTGCCTCCGCGACGCATCCTCTGATAGATCGAGGTGCTGGCACTTTTGGCGCGCTCGCCCTCTATCCCTGTCCGCATATGCGCTTTGCCGCCGAGGTGCTCTACACGACCATGCCGCCCGCCCGCGCCGGATCTGCCGCCAGCGCGCAACAGGAGTTCTTCGCCCTCGAAAGCCACATGGACGAGGTTGCGCGCCAGCTTGGCATGGACGCCCTTGAACTGCGGCGCAAAAATTTGCCCGAAAACGCGTCACAGGCGACCTCCGCGAGTAGCGCCGCTCTGACCTCGTGCCTGCAGATCGTCGAAGAGAAGCTGCGTTGGCGCGAGATGCGCGGCAGGGTGAGCAACGGCCATGTGCGGCGGGGCGTCGGTATCGCGCTCTCTCTGCGTGGGGATAGCGCGGACGATACAAGTACCAGTGGAGCGATCATCAAGCTCAACGGCGATGGCTCGTTCGATGTCTTTGCCTCCGTTGATAGCGGCGTAGCCAGCACGCTGGTCGCACAAGTGGCCGCCGAGGTGCTGGGCGTGACGGTCGATGACATCCTGCTGCACACCTCCGATACATCCCTGCTTCCCTTTGAGGCTGGCAGTGGTGCGTCAATTTACAATAGCGCGGTCCAGAAGGCCGCTGAGCAGGTGCGCCGACAGATACTTAGCGTGGCCGGACGCCTGCTGGGCGCGCTGCCAGAGACGCTGCGCATCGACTCCGGCGTCGTCACCACGCCGAAGGGCCAGTCCGCGACGATCGCGCAGGTAGCAGAGCAGGCGCTCTTCGTCGAGGGTCGCCAGATTATGACAACCGCATCGGTAAAGGGCCAGCGCGAGCCGCTCTCGTGTGCCGCGCACGGCGTGGAGGTTGAGGTCGATACCGAGACTGGCGAGGTGCGCGTGCTCAAGGTGTTCAGCGCCGTTGATGCTGGCCGCGTGCTCAATCCTTTGCTTTTAGAGGGACAGGTGCAGGGCGATGCCGCGCTGGGACTGAGCTCCGCTTTGAGCGAAGAGCGCTTTTATGACGCCCAGGGCGCTCCGTTGCCGAGTGGCGACTATCGCGTTTTGAATAGCAGCGATATGCCGCTGCTCCAGACCTACCTCGTCGAAACGGATACGTCCTCAAGCCTCTTCGGCGCTAAGCCCGCAGTCCCGACCTTCGGCATTGCGCCCGCCCTCGCCAACGCCGTAGCCGACGCCCTGGGCACGCGCATCCGCCAGCTCCCTCTCACTCCCGAACGCGTCCTGCGCGCCGTCTACGCGCAGACGGCGAAGAAATAGTTTTTCAGACATGCAATAGCGCTTTCTTGCACCTCATAGTCCAACAATACTTGTTACCATGGCATTTATTCACAATGGAATGATCCGAAATGGGTTATTTTTAGCGTAGGTTATTTATCTAAGGTAGGTGATATGTTAAATATATTACATATTATATAAGGAGTATTTTTAACATTTTATTTACCTTGCGATTACACGATTTTAATAGTATTTATTTATTATAAGAGCGTATGTCATTCTTCCGGTAGCTCTCCATTAATTGGTGAACGAGCCGGTCGTTCTGGCAGCAGCTACAACCTCAGCAAGAACGTACTTGGGAGGACGACCTCTCGATCGTTTTGGTTGAATCTGTTCAACAATGACCGATTTTCGAGGACGGCCTCGCGGTCGTTTCGGCTTGGTTGAGATATCTGGAACGAAGGGTGCAGGAACAACTTTATACCACAACACCTCTCGGATACTCCAAATATGGTCTGTCAAAGCAGCTGCCATGGCGGGCGTTGTCGGACATCCAAAATGTGCTTTTTTCGAGAGTTCCTGATGTGGAAAGCAAAAATTGTACGTGCATCCAATGAGATACATTCCCTCCTCTAAGGTTATTACGCGTACCGCTGCATGACGGCATTTGCGCGTTAAAGAGGCAAGACGTTCACGGAACGTTCCATTCAATCGTTCAATAAAAGCCGTATTCAGCTCTGTACACCCTTTTGTCTGAAGCAAGAGCTCTTTTGCCTTTGCGGCTGTTCCTCTTGTCACTTTTCTTGTTATTTCTACTACCCGCTTTTTCTTGGTATGCTTGATCACGGTCGCAATACACAGGTCAGGCCAGGCTTCTAATGTGCATCTCCCCCGTCCTGCATGCTTTTTTACTTTTTCTCGCGCATGCACGCACAATACTGTTTGGATAGGCTGCAAAGCCATCCGTACAAACCAGCAATCCGTGCACGATTTGGCAACAGGCACGCGTACGCTGCAAAAGGAGATCAATGAGCGCACGATCTCGATGCTCACTTACCGTTCCTGCAAGCCACAAGCGGCTGGTAACATCCATCGCCAATGCGATCCAAACAATGATGCTCCTTCCTTTTGCACGTATCTCGTCAGCTTGAATGTGTTGGCTCTTTACTTTTCCTTGTTGCACGATCTCTTGTTGAATGTATTTACAATGCATTCCTGCACGCTTTTGCCATGCTGCGACCGTGCGCTCATCGAGTCCAAATGCATGAACAATCGCTTGCAGTGGGCATCCATAGGCAAGAAGGATTATCACTCTTTGTACTGTTTCCTCATCCGTGCGCAGCCCTTCTAACATTGTGCCTTTTCTCTCACTCAAGGTTTTTCCACAACTATGACACTTGTATCGTGGTCGTTTACGGCCATGAATGCTGATAGTGCCTACCCCGATTTGCCCTCTTGCGCAACACGTCTCATTCGGGCAAAATTGAAGGGACGCGTTCATTGGTTCTTTGTTTGTTTGCATACTCAAAGCATGCCAACGAACGCTGGTTTTTTCAACCCTCCCTGACCTTTTCACCAGTTAAGGGAGAGCTACCATTCTTCCCACCAGGAGCATCTATGGAAATCGAGCGCAATATCGCTGTGCCTTCTCTGATTACTGCAAAAGAGAGAAGACCATTTTTTGCAAGGCGCTGGTTTGCGACGGGGCAGGCCTATTTGTATCTGCTGCCCGTCTTCATTATTTTAGCAGCATTCGCATATCTACCAGCCATCTTCGTATTTTATATGAGCCTGTTCAAATGGAATTTCCTTAATCAGGGGAGCCAGCCGTTTGTGGGCCTGAGCAACTACCAGTTTCTGTTGCACGATCCGAACTTCTGGCAATCGTTGCAGGTCACGCTCACGTATGTAGTGATCTCGGTGCCATTGCAGCTCTTTCTCTCGCTCTTCCTGGCGCTGATATTGATGTCGGGGATACGGGCGAAGGCGTTCTGGCGTCTGGCTATCTTCGCGCCCTTCATCACCCCTATGGTGGCGACGACGATCTGGTACTGGATGTTCGACAACTACCACGGCTTTTTTAACGCTATCCTGCACCTTTTTCATCAGCGGCCCATCGACTGGCTGGGAGATCCGCGCTGGACGCTGGTCAGCATTATTTTCTACACGACCTGGAAGTCGGTTGGCTTCAGTACGGTGCTCTTCATGGCGGGCCTGACGAACCTCTCGCCCTCTTTGGGTGAGGCGGCGCGTGTCGATGAGGCGAGCGCCTGGCAGTCCTTCCGCCACATCACCTGGCCGCTGATTATGCTACCTTTGTGCAGGGAACGGGGTATCTGCCTGTGTGCCAGTCGGCGTTCAGTAGTTCGACGTTGCAGAGCTATTATAGCAAGTATCCTGCGCGCAAGGTCGGACCTGAATCCGCCAGTTCCGGCTTCGTTGCGTCGACGTATCCCGCGTGGGATCAGTGCCGTGACATCATCACGAACGACTTTACCAGTGTGCTGACGAGCCACATCAGCGCCGATGCCGCGCTGGCGAAGATGACGCAGAACTGTAATTCCGCCCTATCCCAGGGATAAAAAAATGCGTGCGGTAGAGGTGCGCCAATACAGCGCGCCTCTATCACACGCATTTTTGCTTCCATACTTGTCTAGAGAATGCACAGCGCGACATGCCCAAAACGCTTCCTTGCACAGGCCGTTTGTACGCAAAAAGATGTATACTACGTGCAGGAGTATTTGTGCGATAGCGTATTAAGGAGAGGCGAAAATGGGTCGCGAAACTATGCCGCGTAGTATTCCAGTACGATCTCGTATGAACCAGGAACGCGTTGTACATGTCGATGAAGAGGCTCTGGTACGCGCTTTGCAGGCCGGAGTGAGCGGCGAGGTGCGCTTTGATGTTGGCAGCCGGGCGCTCTACGCTACCGATGGCTCGAATTATCGTCAGACACCGATCGGGGTTGTTATTCCGCGCAATAGCGAGGATGTGGTACAAACGGTTGCCGCGTGTCATCAATATGGAGCCCCACTCCTGCCGCGCGGAGGGGGGACGAGCCTGGCCGGACAGTGTTGCAACGTCGCGGTCGTGATCGATATGTCCAAGTATATGCATGAAATTATTGAGATTGATGCCGGACGCAGGTTGGCGCGTGTGCAGCCGGGGCTTATTTTGGACCATCTACGCAACGCCGCTGAGCAGCATCACCTCACGTTTGGACCCGATCCCGCGACGCACGCGTGGTGTACGCTGGGCGGAATGATCGGCAACAATTCCTGTGGCACCCATTCGGTGATGTCGGGAATGATGGTCGACAACATTGAGACGATGGATATTTTGACCTACGACGGTGTGCGGATGACTGTGGGCGCGACCAGTGACGATGAGCTTGAACGCATCATTCAAGAGGGCGGGCGGCGCGGCGAGATCTACGCGGGACTCAAATCTTTGCGCGATCGCTACGTGGACCTTGTGCGCCAGCGTTATCCGAAGCTGCCACGCCGCGTCTCCGGCTATAACCTGGATCAATTGCTGCCGGAGAATGGCTTTCACGTTGCCCGCGCGCTTGTCGGTACGGAGGGGACGTGCGCGACGACGCTGGAGGCGACGGTGCGCCTGGTCGAGAGTCCGCCCGCCCGTTCCCTGCTGGTGATCGGCTTTCCAGATCCATATATCGCCGCCGATTACGTGCCGCTGATTATGGAATACAAGCCGATTGGTCTGGAAGGTTTCGATCAGCGCCTGGTCGAGAATATGCGCAAGAAGCGGCTCAATGTAGCGGAGGTTGCCCTGCTGCCCGCTGGTGGCGGCTGGCTCATGGCCGAATTTGGCGGTGAGACGCGGCGGGAGGCAAATGATGCCGCCCATGCTTTAATGCAGGCTTTGCGCGGCAAAGAACACATCACCTCCCTGAAACTCTTCGATAATCCCGTTGAGGCGGCGAAGATCTGGCTGGTGCGCGATTCGGCCCTGGGCGCGACGGTCGCCATCCCCGGCGAGCCCAATTACTGGGAGGGTTGGGAGGATGCCGCCGTTCCGCCTGAGAAGCTGGGCGGCTACCTGCGCGATCTGCATACACTGCTCGACAAGTACGACTACGCCTCCGCGCTCTACGGCCACTTTGGACAGGGCTGCGTACACACGCGCATCAATTTCGATCTGACGACGCGCGATGGCATCAAGAAATACCGCTCGTTTATCGAAAATGCCGCCGATATCGTCGTTGGCTACGGCGGCTCACTGGCGGGCGAGCATGGTGATGGTCAATCGCGCGCGGAACTGCTTCCCAAAATGTTCGGAGCGGAACTGGTGCAGGCGTTCAACGAATTCAAGACCATATGGGACCCCGATTGGAAGATGAATCCTGGCAAGGTCGTGGCACCGTATCGCATGGACGAAAATCTGCGCGTGGGGCCGCGCTACAATCCCGCGCAATTGAAAACGCGTTTCCAGTTCCCGGAAGACCAGGGCAGTTTAGCGAATGCTACGTTGCGCTGCGTCGGCGTTGGCAAGTGTCGCCGGACGGAGGGCGGCACGATGTGTCCCAGTTTTATGGTAACGCGTGAAGAGGAGCATACGACACGCGGACGCGCCCACGCGCTCTTCGAGATGTTGCAGGGCGAGGTGCTACAGGATGGTTGGCACGACGAGCATGTGAAGGAGACGCTGGACATGTGCTTCGCCTGTAAAGGCTGCAAGGGCGATTGTCCCGTCAACGTCGATATCGCGACCTACAAGTCCGAGTTCCTCTCGCACTACTACGAGGGTCGCCTGCGTCCTATGGCTTCCTACACGATGGGCCTGATCTACTGGTGGGCCAGGCTCGCCTCCCGCGCGCCCGCCGTGGCGAATTTCGTCACGCACGCGCCCGTGCTGAGCAATCTGGCGAAAAGCGTGATCGGCATCGCTCCGCAGCGCACTATGCCCGTTTTCGCCGAGCGCACTTTCAAGGCGTGGTTCCAGCAACATACTCCGCGTAACCTGGGTGGACCCGAGGTATTGCTGTGGCCTGACACCTTCAATAACTACTTCCATCCCGAAACGGCCATCGCCGCCGTCGAGGTGCTTGAGTCCATCGGCTATCACGTCCTGGTTCCCGAGCAATCCCTTTGCTGCGGGCGTCCGCTCTACGATCATGGGATGATTGACACGGCGAAGCGCCTGCTGCGCCAGATCCTGGATACCCTGCGCCCGCAGATCCTGGCTGGTATTCCCATTGTTGGTCTGGAGCCGAGCTGCGTCGCCGTCTTCCGTGACGAACTCGTCAATCTCTTTCCACACGATGAGGATGCCCGGCGGCTGCAAAAGCAGGCGTTTCTGCTGAGCGAGTTCCTGGATAAAAAGGTGGAGAACTATCAGCCGCCCAGGCTGCAGCGCAAAGCGGTTGTGCACGGACACTGCCACCACAGGGCGATTATGGGCATGACCAGCGAGGAGGTGGTGCTCAAGAAGCTGGGCCTCGATTACCAGCTGCTTGACTCCGGCTGCTGTGGTATGGCGGGTGCCTTCGGTTTCGAGAAGGACCATTACGACGTGTCTATAAAAAGCGGCGAGCGCGTCCTGCTGCCCGCTGTGCGCGCTGCCGCCGAAGAGACGCTCATCATCACCGACGGCTTTAGTTGCCGCGAACAGATTACGCAGACGACCGACCGCAGCGCACTGCACCTCGCGGAGGTGATCCAATTGGCGCTGCGTGAAAGCGGGCAGGCTCCGAGTGAGACGGAAGAGCTCGTGCCTCTCGGACCACGCCAGCTTAGCGGGACTACAACGCGTATCCCGTTGCTCGCGAGCATTGGCGTGCTGGTGCTGGGGGCCGCGGTCGTATGGCGCTGGTTGCAAAGTAGGAAGTAAGCGGAGAAAGTGGCTCTGTAATCCAGCCGCCCCTGTACAGACTTCTGAGCTGTACAGGGGCGGCTGGATGAAGGAAGGCTGATACAAATGAACTTATGCTAAAGTGTTAAAGTTTTATGAA
>JALYTQ010000439.1 GCA_030854195.1 Chloroflexota bacterium | reverse complement strand
GAACGGATGCGCTCATCGACCCCCTGTAGCCCTTTCTGATTGGCCGTAATGACCGTGGGCATGCCCATGTTGTAGCGATAGTTGAGCAGCTGGAAGAGCTTCTCGTTGGCCCAGGGCGAACTCTGCTGCGCGCCCAGATCGTCGAGGATCAGCACCTCGGCCTCGCGCATCTTGGAGAAGAGCTGATCGAAGACCTCGGTAGAGGTCGGCGCGAAGGCGGCGCGCAGGTGGTCGAGCAGGTCCGGTACGACCGCGAAGAGCACAACGGCACCGGACTCCAGGCACTGGTTGGCGATCGCGGCGGCCAGGTGCGTCTTGCCACAGCCGTTGGGACCGACCAGGAGCAGCCAGCCCTCCGGGTCCTGGGCGTAGTCGTAGGACATCTCATATGCCTCTTGCACGCCTGGGACGCGCGAGTTGAACGTCTTAAAGGTACGATCGCGGAAGGCATCCAGGTTAGATATATCGCGCAATTGCTGGCGACGCTTCTCCTTGCGCTCGACCTCTTTACATACGCAAGGAATGGGTTTGCCGAAGTTGGGATGTCCAAAAGGGACATCGGCGCGCAGGTAGCCAGCGCCGCTGCACTTTGGGCAGGTACCCTTCGGCGCAGTTGGCGCGGGCGTCGTCGGCACATAGGCCACCGCCGAGCTTTCGCGCACAGCCGGAACCTGGCGCGCGGGGCGCTGCTGTTCCTGGTAGGGCTGTCGGGCTGGCATCTCGCGTCCCATGCCATTTATCGCACTGGGAACAAGCGGCTGCGTATCGCGTGGGCGATAGGCTTGAGCGCCCTGCTGACGTGGAGCCGGTAGTGTTGTGCGAGGCGTTGGAGGCAGCGCGGGCTGCATCGGCGGCATAGCTGTGCGCAGGTCGCGTGTGCGGCGTCGTGATGCATTGTCGAGACCTGGATTGACCTCTTCAATGTGCGTGACCTCGGGCGTGGCCTGAACATAACCGGCTCTGCGATGGCTAATAATTGCCTCCGCGCTCTGATAGGGCAAAGGCGTACGGGGCGCGGGCATGGTCCTGGCCTCCTGGTAAGGTGGGCGTGGTGGCGCAACCATCGTTTCCCAGTCGCCTTCCTGAATCCCCTCCATCTCGTCGGCGGCATCCGGCTCGTCTTCCCATTGTGGGAGGGCATCGGCGCGTAGCGGCTGTCCATACTCATCTGTATAATACATAGTGTCCGCGCGCGGGCGAGGCTCTTCATCATAATAAGCAGGGTATTGCGCGGGCACGGGCCGTTGCTGATAAACATCATTCGTCGGCACGGGGCGTTGTTGCGGGTAGGCATCGTTCGTCGGCATAGGGCGTTGTTGCGGGTAAGCATCGTTCGCAGGCACCGGCATATGCTGATAGGCCGGGCGCGCATACTGTACGGGCAGTTGATTGGCGGGCATGGGGCTCGGCGTCCTATTATAGGGCTGCTCCTCATACTGGGCGGCTCGCTCGTTCTGCCGCTTATAATTTTGTGGCTTTTTGGGCGCGTACTGAGAATTGCGCTGTGCATAAGAGCGTCCCAGGTTTGTCCGTTGTTCGGGCAAAGGGGCGCGTGAAGTCGTCTGGGAGCGCTGTCCCTGGGCACCATGAGTGGGGCGCTGCTCACCCTGTTGGCGGCGTTGCGCCGCTACTTTCCCCACAATATCTTGCAGATTATCGCTCACGCGTTCCATTGTTGCCTGCCTTCCGTTTCCCAACGCCTTAGAATGGCGCGTATATAACTCCAACTGCGTTTATTATGAATTGCTGCCTCGCGGATGGCTGCCTCGATCCACTCTTCGGGATAGGTATCGAGCGCATCTTTCATTTCCTCCACGATTGCTGTGCCAAGAAGGCCAATATTTTGTTCAAATAAAGTAAAAATATTAGGACGCTCTACTTGTACAGGCATAGTATAGGCAGAAGCGGTCTTTGCCCTTCTGCGGGTATAAGGTCCCTCGCTGCCAGCGGCTAGCTCGTCCTCTTGCTCAACTTGCTGTCCGCGAACGGTCAGGAGCCGGGCGGGAAGGACTTCACCTCCTTGTAATTCTGCCACAATTTTTTGATTACGAGTTGTATTAAAAAAGTACCAACCGATAATTTCGATTTCGCCGCGACCGCCGCTTACGACCGTCAGATTGGCGCGTAAGAGCGTGCCGCGTGCCTCGGCCTGCTCCAGGCCCTGGTGCAGGCGCTCTTCCAGCGAACGTCCATCGCCCACATAGCGCAGGCTACGCATCAGGGCGCGGTCCGAGCGCAATTCGCGTTCATTAGTACAACGCGGCGTATCCTGTTTGCGTGCCAATAGCCAGAACAGGTGCAGCGTCACCTTTAGTTCGGCCTGGTCCTCGATCTCCGGCAACAGTTGCGTAAAGAAGATCTCGGGTACCGGCACATACGGATTTTTGCCCGCCGGGAATCCAGCAAAACCTGTCATCGTTCTCCCCCATTATTCCTCTACCGGCGGCGAGACTTCCAGATCGCGGAAGCGCGTCTGGCTGGCCTGGAAATAGAGACTGACCTCACCGACGGGCCCGTTACGATGCTTGGCTACGATGATGTCGGCGATATTTTTGCGTTCAGAGTCGGGATTATATACGTCGTCTCTGTAAATAAACATAACTATGTCGGCGTCTTGCTCTATCGAGTTATGGACAATAATATTATTGGCAACGAAGTTGTGATGCCTATCCACCGTCAGATCGTAGACCTCCTCTTCGCCATCGGGTTGGATGTCTACTACTTCATCCCAGTACACGTCGCTCTGTGCCAGAG
>JALYTQ010000201.1 GCA_030854195.1 Chloroflexota bacterium | reverse complement strand
AAAGTAGCGCAAAAAGAGCACGCGGTCGTCCTGCGCGTCGAGCCAAATATTGCCGATGACGATCCCAATATGGATGTATGGTTGGCCGCTTACCATAAGCTTGGCTTCCACTCCAATCCTGTCTCGGTCCACGGACGGCGCAGCTGGGTGCTGGATATCATGCCTTCAGCGGAGCAGTTGCTCGCCGACTGCAAGATGACCTGGCGGCAGAATATCCGCGTCGCCGAGCGCAAGGGCGTGACCGTGCGCGAGGCGACGAGCGACGAAGATTTCGCGCAATACTACGATCTGCTGACCATCACCAGCGAGCGCGATGCATTTTTTATTCATGGCAAAGACTATCATAAGGAGATTCTGCGCCACTTTGCCAGCAAGGGCGATGCCGTGCTGTACCTGGCGGAGCACGAGGGCGAGACGCTGGCCGCTAAGATGCTTATCCGTTTCGGCGACTGGTGCTGGGATATGTTCGGTGCCTCCTCCAACAGTAAACGCAATCTGAAGGCGACGTATCTGTTGCAGTATCGCTGCTTCCTATGGGCGCAGTCGCGTGGCTGCCACTACTTTGATTTTCGCACCATTCCAGAGGTGCTGGAGCCGGGCGAGGAGATGTGGGGCGTCTACGAATACAAGAAGGGCTTCGGCGGCTTCTCGCGTATGAATATGCCTACCCAGGATTATGTCTATCGTCCTTTTATCTATAATCTCTGGCGTCGCATGGTAGAGTTGCGGCGCGCGCAACGCCACAAGGAGCGCCAGAAGGTGGAGCTGGAACGGGCCGCGCGCGGCGGCAAATCCACCTAGTAGGGGCCTGGCTCGTCCGGCCCTTTCTCCTCACAAAAATGTTTACAAAAATTGTTTTAAGGAAGCGTTATGGAAGCTCAAATTATTACCGATCGCCAGCAATGGAACGACTTCGTGGCGGTGCCGGAATGTTGCAATATTACACAATCGTACGAGTGGGGAGAGCTCGCGCACCATCTCGGCGCGGTCGAGTCGCTGCGCGTGGGGGTCGTCGATACCGAGGGAAAGCTCTGCGCCGTTATGCTCATCCTCGTCTCGCGCGCGCCCGTCCTGAACAGGATATACTTCTACGCGCCGCGTGGACCCATCATGGACGATCCTGCCTCACCCGCGCTGACGGTGCTGCTCAATTTCATCAAGGCGGAGGCGCGCAAGCGTTCGGCCTTCATGCTGGAGGTTGAGCCGAGCGTCATGGACGGAGATGAGCAGTGGCTGCGCTCGTTGCAGCGGCACGGGTTTCGCATCAGCCCTTACGCCAAACATGTACGCCACGAGTGGGTGCTGGATCTGCGTCCCGATGAGAAGACGCTGCTCGCGGGCATGAAGGAGAAGTGGCGCTATAATATCCGCCTGGCCGGTCGCAAGGGCATCGTCGTGCGCCGTGGCGTGGGGCAGGCCGACCTCGATACCTTCTACCGTCTCTACGAAACGACGAGCGAGCGCGATCAGTTTTTTATTAACGACAAGGCGCATTACGAAGACATTTTGCGCCTGTTCAACGAAGGCGACCATGCCGCGATCTTTCTAGCGGAGTACGAGGGGCAGGCGGTGGCCGGGACGATTGTCCTCTGGCTGGGCCATTGGAGCTGGTACATGTTCGGTGCCTCCTCCAACGAGCATCGCGAGCGCATGCCCAACCATCTCCTGCAATGGACCGGCATGCAGTGGGCGAAGGCGAAGGGCTGCTGGTACTATAACTTCCGTGGCATCCCCGACGTGCTGGAAGAAGGGCAGGAGCTGTGGGGCGTCTACGTCTTCAAGCGCGGCTTCGGCGGTTTCCCCATGCGCTCCCTGGCGACCCACGATCTCGTCTATAATCCTTTCGTGTATGAAGCCTACCGTAAGATGCTCGATGTCAAGCGTTGGCGCGACGAGCAGCGGCGCAAAAAGAGCCTGGCCGTTAGTGCAGTTTCCTCAAAGTAGGGATGGGCCTTGCTTCCATCCGGCCCACCAGCCAGTAACACAGTAGGGATGGGCCTTGCGTCCATCCTGTTCGGCAAGCGCGATCAGGTGTGGGGCAGCGTTCTCGGTCATTGGGCCGGATGGACGCAAGGCCCATCCCTACTGATGAGCCCTACAAAAAATACAGCATTCACCCGATGGCAGGTGGCAGAATGCTGGTATAGTATTAAGAGATGCTAGATGAAGGCACAGGATTATTGGAACTACGGTAGAGGAGAATATTCAATGCAAGACATTGCGCCAGAGATAATATTTATCGCTGATGCTTGCCTTGGTGGTCTGCGCGGACGTTCAGCGCTGTTGGTGGGACCAGAAGAGCAACGTTATCCCTATATGAAGTTGTTAAATGCACTGAGAATGAAATATATCTACGAAGAGGATACTTCAGCCCGTATCTCCTATATTCTCCCCCATGTGCAACTACTGATCAGCATCCCTTCGCCCTATGACACTGGAGGGCAGAGCGCGCCAGCGTTGAGCGCGGCACGCATCGCGAAGGGATGCGATGGACGGCACACGCCGCTGCTCATCTTTGATCTCGCCCCATATCCATACACCTCCGTCGAGGAACTGGCTGGCCTGCTGCCCGCCGTCTGCCTGTATACACCAGATGACCTGCGGCGCATTGTGGCCAAAGTGATGCCAAAGGCATCTTGATTAGTGTGGTACACTAAACGTAGCTACATGGATGTCGAAATGTAGCTTTTCTCTGTATCCTTTTGCAAAGGGGTACTTCTTTCTCATTAAGAGCGACCTATGGAAGTCATAAAAATCTCTCCCCGTGGTTATTGCTACGGCGTTGTTGATGCATTGCAGATTGTGCGCAAGGCGGCGAAAGACCCGATGGTATTACGGCCCATTTATGTAATAGGGCAGATTATCCACAATCGTCATGCAATAGAAGAGCTGACCGCGCTGGGCGTGGTGACGCTTGATGGTCCCGATAGAGCCGCGATACTGGAGCAGGTAGAGGCGGGCACGGTCATCTTCACCGCGCACGGCGTCTCTCCGCATGTGAAGCAGCGCGCCCTGGAACGCGGCCTGAACTGTATCGACGCGACCTGTCCCGATGTGACGGTGACGCATGATCTCGTCATCGACCTTGTGGCGAAGGGCTACTATATCCTGTATGTAGGAAAAAAGGGCCATCCCGAACCCGAAGGCGTCATGGGCGAGATACCCGGACACGTGAGCCTCGTGGAAACGGAGGCCGACGTGGATGCCCTGGACCTGACGACGGAACAGGCGGCGAAGATCGCTGTATCGACGCAGACAACATTATCAATGTGGGACACGCACCGCGTTATTCAACGCATCAAGACGCGTTATCCGCAGGCCGAGGTCCACGTCGATATCTGCCGCGCCACGCAGACGCGCCAGGAGGCCGTCGCGGCCCAGACGAAAGGCGCTGACCTGACAGTGGTGGTCGGCGATCCGCGCAGCAATAATACCAACCGGCTGGTGCAGGTCTCGCAGGAACTGGCGGGCGTGCCAGCCGTGCGTATCGAGGATCTCTCGCAGTTGCGGACCGAGTGGCTCAAGGGCAAGAAACGTGTCGCCGTCACCGCCGGAGCTTCGACGCCTAGCCAGCTGACACGCGAGGTGATTCGCTACCTTGAACAGTACCAACCGGAGCAGGCGGACGCGACGGAATGAAGTGAGGAGCGTGGGATTTAAGGATGAATGTGACAGAGATCGAAGACCTGGAAAAAACATTAACGACCATCTCTGACGAACAGTGTCAGGAGATACTCCGTCTCTGGGGCATAACGGGCAAAGAATATGGGAGCTTCAAAAAATTTGTACAATCCCAAAGATTTCGTACCGGCGGCCAGTCGTCACGGCGAGCCGATTCTCCTTTACGATATGGCGTTCGTGCTCAGCGCTATCTACCAGCAGACGATCGAGCCGACGCAGGTAGGCAGGGTACCCAAGCGCATCGCGACCAAAATTCGTGCCCAGCTGCGTGGGCAGGTGCGCCCCGACTTCCAGTATGAGGACAACTATCTTGAAATGCTGCTGGAGGTAGCGAAGGAAAAGAGGCTGGTACGGCTCTCCAAATCTCCCTTGCTGGATATCAAAGAGTGCTATGAGCCGGGCGAGGGTCTGCCGGGGTGGTCGCAACTGGATAGTGTCAACCAGGCCGCTTCTCTGTTGCAGCACTGGAAGGCAAGCTATCGGTGGGATGATCTGCCGGGCGTGCTTTATCGCGGCTGGGATCCTTATGCCTGGCGACCCATGTCCGGGCGCGCCGTTCTACTGACGCACCTGGCTAAGCATACACCTGGACGCTGGTATACTATCGCATCCCTGTTACAAGATATCTGGGATACTGATCCCTTTGTCATGCATGCGCAGTCACCCTATGGACGCAAGATCGTGCATAAAAAGACGTCCGATGTGCGCGAAAAGTGGGAGCGCAGCGACGGCGAGACCTACATCGGTATGCTCTCTTCGACATTGCACGAAATGGGCATCGTCGATCTGGGCTACGAGCGCTCCTCGGCTCTCGACACGCAGACGCGGCTCAACCCGCAAACATTTATGCTCAGCGAGTTCGGTGCCTCCGTTCTACCGCGTATCGACGAAGACCTGTCCCCCAGCACAGGCACAGCCCGTACATTGATTGTGCAGCCCAACTTCGAACTATTGATTATGCAGCCGGACATGCCCACGCTCTATAGCCTGTTGCCCTTTGCCCAGTTGAACCAGGTCGGCCTTGTGAGCCGCCTGACCCTCAACCGTGCAGCCCTCCTGCGCGCCATAGAAAGAGGCAAAAATGTTGAGCAAGTGCTCAATGTTCTGGATGAGCGTAGCCAGAAAGAGCTACCCCAGAACGTCGTTTATAGCCTGAACGATTGGGCCAGGCTCTACAAAGGCGTTGCCATCTCCCAGGTCTTTCTGCTAGAAGTGTCCAGCGAGGCAGTTGCCGCCGAGCTCAACGCGCCCAGGTTCCAGGATCTGCATCTGCGCCAGCTTGCTCCTTGCATCTTCGCAATGAGCGGCGAGGTCAATCTCACGCAAGTAAAGCAGCTTTTTGAAAAAGAAGGCATCGCCGTACGTATAAATGGGAATATTATTACCCCGCTTCCGTATAGCAACCGTCACGCGTCTACTTTCGGCATGCTTCGATAAGTTGTAGTGCCTGCTCGCGCGCGCCTAAAGCCTGCAATGTCAGGATTTGCTGGAAGATCACGTGACGCAAGAGGCTGCAACGGAACTTGTATTCGTTCTCGTCTCCCACCAGCTCTTGATGCTGTTCGAGTTTGCGCAGTTTTAAGGCAAAGAAGGCCAGGCGCAGAAGCTCGAAGCCGCGTATCTGTTCGGTTGTCTCTAACTGGCTACAACTGGGAAAGGTCGAAATGGTAATCTGATCCGGCTCGGGTAACTGTGAAGGTAAATTTTTGCTTGAACTGCGCCCCATTCTCTCTATCTCCTCTTGCTAATATAAAAGTGAACTGTCTGTCCATTACTATTCGTCTATATTGAATACTGTACTCGCTAAAGGCTGATTCTGAGTTGAGAACAGGTAGGAGTCTGGTTAAGAATAGGCTTCTCCGCTTGAGCTTTTGTTGAATTGGAGTTAAGAACATATCTACATAAGAATCAGAGGGATAGTACTTATGGCAGGCAGAGCTACTTGATTATGATTTCTTTATCTGTTAATATAGAACATAAGTTCTATTTAAGGATTGTAAAAATGAGCCAGCAGATAAAAGACTTTCCACTCAATCCTCTGTTACCAGAAAAGAAGCGCTTAATTTTAAACTACGACCAGGGCATACTCTCACTGGTTGCGGAAGAAGAGATTCTTGAGCAGCAATTGCTTAGTCCCAGCGAGATGTATGTGATTGAAGCGTTGCTCAAGAACTACCCTGAGTACTGTCCCTACGAGGTTGTGCTCTCCGCGATGACGGGTAAGAGCATTGAGCAGTGCCGCGAGAAGGTGCTGTGGGGGCTTGAAGAGGGAGCGGTCGATGTTGTAATGCGCCCGGTAAGAAACCTGCTTGGGCGCTGTCGTATGAAGTTGCGCCCATTCGGCATAGAAATAAAATCGATAGTACATATGGGCTACCTGCTCGTTCCCCTCAAGCGGAAGTCGGGCGCGCGCATCCCGGTCGGATAATTGCTTTTATTGTGGGCCAAGCAGGGTATGATGGATGAGCGTCAGGTGAATAAGTGGTCCCAATCCTCTGGGAACGGGCGTGACAAACGATGCCACCTTGCTCACGCTGGGGAAGTCTATATCGCCCACCACCTTGCCATTGAGCGTATTGATGCCAGCATCCAGCACCACCGCGCCAGGCTTCACCATATCTGCCGTAATCATCCCCGGACGCCCGACGCTCACGACCAGCAGGTCCGCCTTGCGCGTGATATCAGCGAGGTCCCGCGTGTGGGAGTGGCAGATCGTCACGGTCGCATCGCGGCGCATCAGAACGAGCGCGATCGGCTTGCCGCCTATGTTACTGCGGCCCACGATCACAGCGTTGCGGCCCGCCACAGGGATATGGGCATCATCCAGAATGCGCAGCACTGCGTCAGCCGTCGAAGGAATGAAGCTAGGGAAGCCTAGCAGCATATTGCCAGCGTTGCGCGCACCCAGCCCGTCAACATCCTTCTCGGGATGCAGCACATCGGTCACAATGCGTTGGCGTATATGCGCCGGAAGGGGCAGCAAGAGAACCACGCCATCGTTGCCCACATCATCATTGAGCGACGCCACCTCGGCGCGCAGCTCCTCCTCTTCGATCTCGAATGGATAGGCCACTGTCGCGCATCCCAGGCCGATGGCGCGACAGGCGCGCACCAATTGGCGGCTATACACCTCCGCCGCATCATCGTGCCCCACCACAATCTGTGCCAGGCGAGCCGGTCGCCGATGCTGCTTGCGGAACGCCGCCGCCTCGTTCTTCAACTCGGCGGTCATCTGTGCCACAAGCGGCCTGCTATCGTAAATAGTTGCTGACATGAACTGCTCTATCACCTTCCCTGCATTTTTCCCGCTTATGATATCACATAGAGTCCATGTCAGCGAGAAGCATGTTAGAGCGCGGTAGAGACCAGGTACCAGACCTTGCCCATGCCGCGTCCCGCGAACTGGCCGGGGGCCATATCGCCGACATAGGTGTAGAGCGGATGGCCGTCATACTCCACCTGATTGCCGTTTGCCGTCATATAGACCGCCAGCTTATGGGGAAGATTCATAGAACTGCTAATCATAGTCATGCCCTGCGCGAGGACGGGAGGCCAGCTCTGGGCGCAGGCACCCGTGCAGGCGGAGGCGGGGCGTGGATCATTGAGCTTGTAGTAGAGAAGCATGCCTTTCGCATTGGTGAGGACCACAATCATCTTCCCATTGATCTTCACCTGCGCCGTCTTAATGAACGCCGTATTGCCCTGCATATTTCCGCCCGGCATCGTGGTTGCTGGAGTCACAGCGGGATATTTCGGCGTCATACCTCCGGCAGCAGGCGTTCCCTTGCTCGCGGGAGTCGCGTTACTGGTCTGCATCGTCCCGTCGGTCTTCGTCCCCTGGTTGTTATTTGTATTTGACATCGTGTTGTTGGTACTACCGGTAGTCGTAGGAGTAGAGGCGGTGCCGCAAGCAGCAAGGCATACCATCAAAAGTAGGCCAACGAGTAGCAAAGAGCGTTTGAAATAGAACATGCGATGTTTCTCCTCTCGCGTCGATAACGCGTCTGTTCCAACCGTTGCTCCCCATTTGTGCCAGGGAGCAAGCGGGCCACGTAAACTGGAAGACCAGTAGTGACTACCATACATTGACTTTGTACTCATCTTCACGTCGGGGATGCACAGCATATACAAAGTAGACCTTTTTTCCTAGTTTCGCGTCGGAAGAGTGCCTGAACCCGCCAATTGGGGGATGTTAGTGGAAATGCACCGCGAAATGCGTTACAATGCCCCCAAAGGTGAATAATGTAGGTAGACAGAGAAACAAGTCGGCACCCGGTGGGCACTTCCAGGCAATCGTAGGGAACGGGACAGAGTAGAAAAATTGGCGTGTACTATGCTTAGCCAATTTGTACCAATGCACAGCATAAAGAGGAGATTCTCATGGCAGGTGACTGTTCATTTGATATAGTATCGCAGTTTGATGAGCAAGAGCTGGTCAACGCAGTCGACCAGACGCGGCGAGAAGTGCAAACGCGTTATGATCTGAAGGATACGAAGACCGAGATCAGCCTGAATAAGGAAAATGTAACTATCCTGACCGATAGTGCGCTCAGCTTGAAGAGCGTTCGTGATATCCTTGAGACAAAGGCGGTACGGCGCGGTCTATCTTTGAAGATTTTCAAAGCGGGCAAAGAAGAGCCTGCTGCCGGTAGCAAGGTGCGCCAGGTTATCGACTTGCAGCAAGGGCTCACAACAGAGCTGGCGAAGGAGATCAGCAAATACATTCGTGATAACAATCCGAAAGTGCGGCCTCAGATTCAGGGAGACGCGGTACGTGTTGTCGCGAAGAGCCGCGATGAATTGCAGGCAGTGATCGCCCTGCTCAAACAAAAGGATTATCCGGTCGCCTTGCAGTTTATTAACTATCGCGGCTAATGGAACTGCGGGGAAACAACTTGCACGAACGGGTCGCTCAACCTTTTCAGCAAGAAGGAAAAGAGTACTTTGGTACCAAAGAAGTGTCCATGAGGCAGAATTGTAGTACCCTAGTGCATAATCAACTGACTGTTGCAGGTTTATTTCAGGGAAGCTGATAGGGAGGTCGATGCAATTTAATGCGGTCTGAAGATAGTGCACTGGTTTTACCTAGACCAAGACTGCTAGCATCCTTGTTGGAGGTGTAGACGTAGACCTCTAGCGTCTCCAGGGGGGTGCGCTCATTCGAGAAAGTGAACCTTTCATGCCTGGGAACAGACAAGTTTTTACAGCGGCGGTCAGCGCGGCTGACCGCTATCGTTGGGATAGTCAGTGGGCGGAGGCGGGGCGGGAATATCAGAAGGCGCTCGCAGAGTTCCCAGAGGATGCGACGGCCCGTGGTGGCCTGGGCTTCTGTTACATGCAAACGAAGCAGTGGCAGTTAGCATTGGAGGAGTACGCAGCCATCCTCCAGCGTGATTCGAGCAATGTGATAGCCCTGAGTAAAACTGCGGAGCTGTACGGCATCCTGAACAGGCGCGAGGACGCCTACCGGGCCTATCTGCACCTGGCCGATCTCTATTCGCAAGCGGGCCAGGGAGCGCGCGCTGAAGCGGCCTGGCAGAAGGCGGTTCAGTTATCGCCCGGTAATCCTGAGCCACATGAGCGGCTGGCAAGCTACTACTTCGAGAAAAAAGATATCACTGCAATGATTCAAGAGCGCCTGGCGGCTGCTCAAGGGTATCTTTTACAGCATCAGTCCGGCATGGCACGTGTGCAGTGTGAAGAGGTGCTACGTGCCGATGCCAACAATGTACAAGCACAACAACTGCTCTCACAG
>JALYTQ010000200.1 GCA_030854195.1 Chloroflexota bacterium | reverse complement strand
TCGCCCGCCGGGTCCGAGTGCGCCAGGCTACCGCCCAGCGTACCGCGATTGCGCACCTGCTGATCGCCGAGGTCCTCGGCGGCCTCGGTCAGTGCCACGAAATGGCGCTTCAGGAGGTCGGAGCGCAGTACCTGTATATAAGGCGTCACGGCCCCGACCGCGATCACGTCACCCTCTTCGCGAATGTATGAGAGGCCATCGATGCCACGAATATCGATCAGGTGGCCCGGCTGCGACAGGCGCAGCTTCATCGACGGAATCAGGCTATGCCCTCCGGCCAGGATTTTGGCGTCGTCGCTGTACTCTTGCAGCAGCGAGATGGCCTCATCCACCGTCTTCACGGGATGGTAATCAAATGGTGCTGGAATAGACATCGTTTACTTCTCCTACCCTTTTTGCTGATGGATGATCTTCCACAGCTTTTCTGCGCGGAACGGCATATCGACGTGCGCGACACCAAGGGCATCGGCAACGGCGGAGGCGACGGCTGGCGTAGAGCCGATGGTGCCCGCTTCACCGACACCTTTAACGCCCAGTGGATTGACCGGCGTGAGCGTTACGGTGTGATCTAGCTCGAACTGGGGAAACTCCTCCGCGATCGGCATAGCGTAGTCCATAAAGGTCGATGTTAACAACTGACCGTCCTCGCTATACTCAACGCCTTCCCACATCGCCTGCCCGACGCCCTGGGCGATGCCACCGTGAATCTGCCCCTGCACAATCATGGGATTGAGCTGGCGTCCGCAATCGTCGACCGCTACAAAGCGCGTGACCTTCGCCTCACCCGTGTCCTTGTCGATCTCGACTGAGCAGACATGCGTGCCAAAGGGGAAGACGCAGGCTTCTGGCTCGAAGAAGACGGTCGTCTCCAGTCCAGGCTCGATGCCGGGAGCGAGCGTATTCGAGAGGTTGGCAGCCAGGGCCACGTCGTTAAAGGCGACAGCCTTCTGGGGCGAGCCAGCGACCGAGAACTTGCCATCCTCCAGTTCCACATCGGTGGGGCTGGCCTCTAGAATGTGAGAGGCGATGAGCTTCATTTTCTCTTTCAGCTTCTGGACTGCGTTAAAGAGTGCTGCTCCTCCGACCGCCGTGGTACGGCTGCCGTAGGTGCCGCGTCCCTCCGGTGTAGAATCGGTGTCACCGTGCATAATCAAAACGTTCTCGACCGGAATACTGAACTCCTCGGCGACGATCTGCGCGAACGTCGTCTCCTCGCCCTGTCCGTGAGGTGAGGCACCGGTATAGACCATTACCGTGCCGCTCTGCTCGACACGCACGCGCGCGCTCTCATACAGACCGACCGGAGCGCTGCCTTTGGGACCGAAGCCGCAGATCTCGATGTACGAGGAGATGCCGATGCCCATCAGTTTCCCTTCGGCGCGCTTTCTGGCCTGCTCGGCACGCAGGTTTTTATAGTCGATGATTTGCAGGGCTTTATCGAGCGCGGGCTCGTAGTTGCCTGTGTCGTAGACCGCACCGGCGGAAGACTTGTACGGGAACTGATCGGGCTGGACGAAGTTGGTGCGGCGCACTTCAGCCGGGTCCAGGCCCAGGTTAAACGCTACCAGGTCCATCGCCCGCTCGCTGACGTAGGTCGCCTCCGGTCGGCCCGCGCCGCGATAGGCGTCCGTCGGTGCCTTGTTCGTAAAGACGACATCAAAGCTGAGGTGAACCGGAATATCGTAGGAGCCACAGGAGACCGGGAAACCGAACGCGATCATAATCACGTTAGTAAAGAGCTGACAGTAGGCACCTATGTCCGAGATGCCATGCACCTTCAGACCGGTCACGCGGCCATCTTTGCGCGCGGCGACCTCGATATAGTCGACCTGGTCGCGACCATGCACCGTCACCGCGAGATTCTCACCGCGGTCCTCGATCCATTTAACGGGGTGTCCCGTTTGCATCGCCGCGAAGGCCGCCACCATCTCTTCGGGATAGCAGTTGAGCTTGCAGCCGAAGCCGCCGCCAACCTCGGGCGTAATCACCCTTACCTGGTGTTGTGGCAGGCTGAGGGTAGCCGCCAGGAAGTTGCGCAGCAGGTGCGGAATCTGCGTAGAGCTCCAGACGGTCAGCGACTTGTCCGACTTGCGGTACTCAGCGATCACGCCGCGCGTCTCCATCGGGACCGGAGCCACGCGCTGATTGACAATACGTTGCTTGACGACGATGCCTCCATTGGCAACGGTCTGCTCAAAGATTTTGTCCATCTCGTCGGTTGGTGGATGGCTGCTCATAGCGACATTGGTGCCGAATTCTTCATAGAGGAGCGCTGCACCCGGTTGCATAGCCTTCTCTATATCGATGGCGGCTGGTAGTGGCTCGTACTCGATATCGATCAGGTCGAGCGCGTCGCGTGCCGTGTAGGCATCATCCGCGATCACAGCGGCAACGGGATCGCCATAAAAGCGAACTTTCCCTTCGGCCAGCGCGCCGCGAATGCCCATGCCCTCGGCGATATGCCCCAGGGGGACGGCGACCACGACGTTGCCAACCTTGCCGCGTAGATCTTCGGCAGTGTAGATCTTGATTACGCCGGGGAGCGCCTTTGCGGCATCGGTATTGATGCTGACGATACGCGCATGACCATAGGGGCTGCGCAGAACCGCCATGTGATACATACCGAGAAGCTTCATATCGTCAACATAGGTCGCCTGACCGGTGATTAAGCGGGGGTCTTCACGCCGCTTGATCGGCGTGCCAACCATAGCTGAAATGCCCATAAGTGTGCATGTCCTTTCTCGTACGCTGAGAAATGAAACGAAAGCAACAATAGAGAACGTCGGATGTACGCTTCCTTGCGCGGACCTCTAATACTGGTTATTCGCCAGCCCCTACGGGCTCAGTAGCACTGGTCTGCATGTGCTCGGCGGCATACTGGACCGCCTTCACAATGTTTTGATAGCCAGTGCAGCGGCAGATGTTGCCTTCCAGACCCTTGCGGATCTCAGTTTCGGTTGGATTGGGGTTATTTTTGAGTAGTTGGTACGAGGCCATAATCATGCCAGGTGTACAGAAGCCACACTGCAGGCCATGCTTCTCCCAGAAACCTTCCTGGATAGGATGCAGGCTGCCTTCGGGGGCCAGACCTTCGATGGTCGTGACTTCGCAACCATCGGCCTGAACCGCGAGAATTGTGCAGGACTTGACGGCCTCCCCGTTGAGGTGTACGACACAGGCACCACACTGGGATGTGTTGCAGCCGACGTGTGTGCCGGTCAGGTCTAACACATCCCGTAAATAATGCACCAGCAGCAGACGCGGCTCAACTTCTGAGCTGTACTGCTGTCCATTGACTGTTACTGTAATTGCGCGCTTCATCGTCATCGATGGACCTCCATCTGGCTAGTCGCGGGCCTCCCGGTAGGACGGAAGGAGCACGCGAGAAATCCTATTTAGAGCAAACGTGCCAGGGGTAGATGTGCTGCCTGGGACTCTCAATTCTATCATACCAGGCCGCTACTGTTAGAGCTCCTTTCCACTAGCATAGGAGAGGGGAGAATGTGGCATGTGTGAACGTTCTCAGAGTAGCAAAAAACAATAGATGAGATTATTTACCCCTTCTCCGTTCTTCTGTATCTGTGTTGATCCGTGGCACTTGCTGGCATGGTTGCATGTCGGCGTGATCTCCAGGAAACACAAGAATGCTGCAATGAGCGTAGCATACAGGAGGTTGCATTGTCAATTGCTTTGAGCCGCCAGGGGCGCAATTCGCCTTTTTTGTAGGGCTGGTGAGGATGCAGAAACTTCATGGGAATGGACCAGAACAAGGAATAGGGAAGAGGCATGTCCCTTCCCTCTTGTTTTAGCCGAATGGTTTCTGTGTTGGGAACGTGGGAACCGTTGGTGTGCCTTGCGTTGTTGTAGGGAAAGTGATAGGCGTCGTCGTCGCGATGGGAGTTTGCGGGGGAGGCCCATTCGGCGCGCCAGTTTGTTGTGGCGTTGGCGTTTTGGTTGCCTTCGCCTTCGCAGGGATGAGCGTAAAGAATGCCGCGCGGCTCTGATCAATCGTGCAGTCCGCAATGCCTGCCTTCTGGAAGGTAACAGTGACAAGCGTAATGGTGTTGATTGCAAACGCCTTATTCGCGGTCGAGATAGGGAAGATTGCCAGCCCGTCGCTGGTCGTCGTAGCGGTATACGTTTCGACATAGGATGGCGTCCACATCACCTGCGCGGTGGCGGTGGCACCACCGATGCCGACAGGATTGCCGTTGACGTTTTGCGTAAACTTCGCGTAGACAGCGACCCGGCCCGCGTTATAGGGGGGCGTGGTGTTCGTGGCCCAGGCTCCGCACCAGTTACCCGGCAGCGCTGGCGTAGGCGAACCATTGTTGTTCCCGATCTGGATCGTCACGGTCGCCATGGGATCACCCAGTTTAGCTGTGCCGCTACTACTTCCGCAGGCAACAACGAGAATGCTGAGCGCGACAAAAAGAAGAAGCGCGCTGCATTTTGTAGAAAGAGAAAATAGAGAATGTGCCTGCCATTGTTTTGGCATACGTGATTTTTGCATCTATGCCACCTTATAAGGGTTTATATAATCCTGGAATACTCCTGCCGGGTCAAGAAATCGATGCCTATAGTGTTAGATTTTTTGATACTATAGCATAATGAACAGCTCTTGCCTTGAAATTGGCGGTGCGGGTGCCATGAAGTACTATACTGCGAAAAGAGCGCGTGCTGCATACGGCACGCGCTCTTTTCGGTATAGATAAGGTCATTGGACGGTGACGGTCAGGTTCATCCCTCCGTGTATAGTACAGTATAATTCGAACTTGCCTGCGGTTGTGAATGCTGGTGTTGCGTGTGTATCGGAGCCAACAAAATTCATGTTGATCGTAGGAGCGCCTGGCTCTTTTGCTGGCTTGGCGGTTCCACCTTGCCAGGTACCGTTTGCGATAATGTGGGCAGCAGATGAAGTATCAACGAGGGTCAGTGTCTGCCCCTTTTTGATAGTAATGGTGGGCTGGATAAAGGTAGAGCTGCCCATCTTCACCTGGGGGCCACTCGCCAGGTTAGATCCATCGACGATGGTGCAAGCCGACAGTAAGACGCTAAACAACGCAATACCAATGATGCCGATTAAAATCTTTTTATGCATAATGCTTCCCGTAGTTCCTCCTGGTTGTGCTATTTTTTCTGCCTGATCCCTTCAGGATGTGCCGTGCGAGAGAACACTTCTAACTATAGCAAAAATGTTTCAACATGACAAAGGGACAAGGGGCTATTTCCGTTCTCTGAAACTTAGATATTTAGGACACGCCCAAATGCTGTTCAGTTCCTGCTTCATCCAGAGCAGTTTCACCCATACCACTGTACGGGCCAGCGCTCCTCTGTCCACAGGCGTTTTGCGTGTCGATGGAACTCACCGCCACTCTTCTTATGTTTTGCGCAGCATTGTAATCTCGATCAGTTACCACGCCGCAATCCAGGCAGACGAACACCCGATCCGCAAGCGTTAACGCCTCATTCCTCCACTGGCAGTGACTACACAGCTGGGAGGATGGGTAGAAGCGGTCTATTACGATCAGGTGAACACCATGCCACTGTGCCTTGTACTCAAGTTGCCGCCGTATCTCGCCAAAGTTGCTATCTGAAACTGCCTGAGCGAGACAATGGTTCTTGACCATACCAGCCACATGTAAGTCTTCAATGGCTATCAGCGCGTGGTTTTTGCAGAGGAAGCTCGTGAGTTTGTGGCTGGCATCCTTGCGGATATTGGTAACGTGTCCATGCTGTTTCGCTAGTTGCTTGCAGGTCTTTGCACGGTTCTTGCTGCCCTTTTTACGCCGTGACTTTTGCCGTTCTAAGCGTTTCAACCGTTTGAGCGCGTGTTTTAATGGGCGTGGGTTCTCAAAAGGTGTTCCGTCTGAGAGCGTTGCCAACGTTTTTACTCCCAGGTCTACGCCGATAGCGGTTGTAGCGGTGCAGACAGGCTGTTGCTGTTCCTCTTCTACCTGGATACTCACAAACCACCGTCCCGCCTGTTCGCTCACCGTGGCATTGAGTACCTTTGCATCGGTTGGGATATACCCAGGTTCATGCATGCGCACCTTCCCGATGCGAGGCAGCTGCACACTTCCCTCAAAGACTTTAATAGCGCCTGTCAAGCGGAATGACCCGATGCACTTGCTCTTTTTCTTGAATGTTGGGAAACCAATCTTGCCTTTGAGCTTGCCTTGTTTCTTGAGCGTGGCACGTCGGTAGAAGTGTTTGTACGCCGTGTCTAAGTCCCGTAGTGCCTCTTGTGGCGCGCACTTGGAACACTCATACATCCAGGGATAGTCGGTCTGTTTGAGCTTATTGAGTTCTTTGTGTAGATCAATAGCGGTAGGACGTTTGCCTGTGGTACGGTATACTTCTTGAGAACGAGCCAGCCCCCAGTTGTAGGCGAAACGAGCGGCACCGGCATGTTTCAAACACGCCGTTCTCTGCTTGTTCGTGAGGTCGAGTTCCGTTTTGTAGCCCCGTACTACTTGCATCCTACTCTTCTTCCTTCATCACCTGTTCAACACACTGATTGATCTTCTCAGCACGCCGTTTGCTTTGCCTACGCCCATAGAGTCGCCTGGTTTTCTCTCTTGTAGTGTTAGCTCCATTATACCAAATCTGGGGCAGAAAGAAAACATCTTTTTTGCCAGTTGGAACGATAGGCGGATTACTTGACGCTAAAGTTTTTGGAGACGCTCAACGTGTGCCTATCATACGTCTCGGTGACATAGGCCGTGGCGGCTCCTTTACATTTTGTATCGGGCACCCAGCTCCAGATATGGTTGCCGTGCGCGTCGGCGCTCTGCGTTCCCTGAAGGCTCTTGCTGGTAGCGTAGTAGCCGGTGCAGTACCTGACCTTGATCGTCAACGCCGCCCTGTCCTGCGTATGGACACAGACCTCGCCGGAACGATGATCGACAGCCTGCGCGCAGGTAAATTGCACGCTGAGCCTCGGTGCCGCTGCATGCGCGGATGTGTAGACAAAGCTGCTGACCAGCAAAGCAAGTAGGACCGTGACTAGCGAGACGACCAGGAAAAGGTGCTTTGGCCGTAAAGATGCAAACAATTTTGACATAACATTACCTTTCTTCTAATGGTATTAGAGGATCGGGTAAATTCCCCCCCCTCACATTGTGTAACTATTAATGTTAAACAAGGTAACAACTAGACAGCGATTTGAGGACAAAAGTCTATAGATGATAGAAACAATGGTCCATTTACTGAAAAGCAGATCTGGAAGAGCATGCAGAATCTTTATCGGCAGATGTGGGAGTTTTATGAAGCGGTGTTTGTGGGTAATTTTCGATATTGGCTGAATGCGGTCGGGAGGATTTTGAAATTGTGCCGAGAACTACAAAGCCGTTTCTGCAATCTCAGAAAGTCGCTTGCCTGTTCCAGCATCCACATATTCCTCACCGCAGGTGGTGCAGATTTGCGCGGGAACGTCCCGAATGATAACGGTCGTCTCACCTCGGGTAAGCGTGACTGTAGTGGTTCCTGGTTCAGTTTCTCCGTATTGGCAAATGACACATTTCATGAATGCTTCCCTATATATATCTAAGACGTTGCTACATACGTTGCTACAGAAAAGGGAAAGCGAAGAGAAACAAAACGTCTCAAGCTGCAATAGAAGCGGCTTGAGACGTTTCTTCTGGTATCGAAGGTAGCGCATACGGGATTCGAACCCGTGATCTCCGCCTTGAGAGGGCGATGTCCTAGGCCGCTAGACGAATGCGCCTTGGGTATGGGTCGGGCCGTCACTTCAGTAGTGGGCGGGACTCATCACGCGCTCTATGATAACGCGACTCGCTGCTTTTGTCAATAGGGTGTGGCGGAGATTTTTTGTCTCCACCACACTGATTAGGCATTTCTGCCGTTGGTTGCCTACTTGTGCAGGTCGATCGAGATCACCTTTCCCTTGTGCTGGATGTTGAAGGCAAGACGCGTCCAACCGTCGGGCCAGGATGGATTGGTCGTGTAGCCATCCTCGGTCACGCGCAGGCCCGCGAAGCCGAAGATGGCTGCCTGCCAGACCGCGCCGGAGCAGGCTGTGTGAATGCCCTCCGGCGTGTTGCCGCGCAGATTCTCCAGGTCGACCAGCGCGCCCAGCAGGAATTGCTTATACGAGGCGGCGCTCAGGCCCAACGCGCACGCCAGCATGACGTGGAACGCTGGAGAGAGCGAGGAGCCGTAGTCGTGATCGGTGATCGGATAGTAGTAGTCCCAGTTCGCGCGCTTGGTCTCCAGATCAAACTGTTGAGCAAGGACCGTCAGCAGCATCAGCACATCGGCCTGCTTGATGATCTGATACTTCTGTACCGCGTGGATGCCCAGAATGCCCTGGAAGGAATCTTTGCGGCCTTCGAACTGGCTCTGATCAAGCTTATCCAGTTTGAAGAAGCCATCGAACTGCTCGTAGACCTTCGTTTTTGGGTCCTGGGGGATACGGATATGTTCCGCGATATCCTGCCAGCGCTCCAGGCGTTCCTCGGTCAGGTTCAACATCTTCACCAGTTCTCTGGCCTTCTCCAGTGCAGTCGTCTGCAGCCAGTGGAGAACCTTTAGCCCATTGATCAGGTTGTCCCGCGCCATATAGTTGGTAAAGGCGTTGTCATTGACGTGCTCGTGCCACTCATCGGGCCCGATAACGTTGGTGATCTCGTAGTAGCCGCCATCATCGTTCTTTTCGGCGCGGCTACTCCAGAAGGTCGCCGCGCTCAGCACGACCTCCGCGCCATAGTCGCGCATAAAGTCGTCGTCGGCGGTCACCTCCCAGTATTCCTGCACGGCGTGGGCGACGCTCGCCGTGATGTGAAACTCGATGAAGCCGTTCAGCACCGGAATCACCTCGCCCGTCTCCGGGTGAATGATCGAGGAAGGCGTCGTCTCTTCGCCGCTGAGCGTGCTCTCCCATGGATACTGCGCCCCTTCGTAGCCGTTACTTGCCGCCTTCTTGCGCGCCGCCGGTAGCAGGTGGTAGCGATACATCAGTAAATTGCGCGCTATATTGGGCAGAACATAGATGAAGAAGGGCAGCATAAAGATCTCGGTATCGTGGAAGATGTGTCCGCGATAGCCGAAGCCCGTCATGCCCTTGGCGGCGATACTGTAGCGCTCATCGTGGGCCGAGGCGTTGATGCGCAGCTGGTAGATGTTGTAGCGCATACCGATCTGCGACTTCTCGTCACCCTCGATAATCACATCCGCGAGCTGCCAGAACTTCTGCCATTCCTCTATGCTTTTTACCCGTAACTGATCGTAGGTGCGCACGCTTTCTTCCGCCGCTACCTCCGTACTCTGATTGCTCTGGGGGGGCACAATATGAGGATCGGATGTTTGCGTGCCCCCTGTATTCAAGAGGCTGCGATGGTGTGCGAGCGCGCCCCGGACGGGATCGAGATCGCCGTCGCGTGTCGTAAACATGACCACGATCTTCTCGGTCGTCATCGTCTCACC
>JALYTQ010000022.1 GCA_030854195.1 Chloroflexota bacterium | reverse complement strand
AAGTAGAAGATCTTGCCCGCGCCACGCGTATAACAGCAGCCGCTCCTGAAAACCTCGCCACCGGTAAACCAGCTCACGAAGACCAGCGTCTCAGGGGTCGGAATATCGAAGTGTTCGCCATACATCTCTTCGTGCTCGATCTCGATGTATTCGCCGATCCCCTCTACAATTGGATGGCCCGGCGCGACGACCCAGAGACGCTCGCGATCCCCGCTCTCGCGCCACTTCAGGCTACAGCTCGTCCCCATCAGGCGCTTAAAGATCTTCGCGTAGTGCCCCGAATGCAGCACGATCAGCCCCATGCCGTCCAGAACGCGGCTCTGCACACGCTCCACAATCTCATCGCTCACCTCTCCGTGTGCCTGATGGCCCCACCAGACCAGGACATCCGTTGCCGCCAGCACATCCTTGGAGAGACCATGTTCGGGCTCGTCCAACGTGGCCGTGCGCACCTTGAGTCCCGCCTCCGCCAGGACGGTTGCAATGGTGCCGTGAATGCCATTAGGGTAGATCGCTGCGACCTGCTGATCGCTGCGCTCGTGACGATATTCGTTCCAGACAGTGACTCGTACCTCTGCTGCCACCGCTTTATTCTCCTCTCGCTTTGCCGAAAAAATAGCGCCGCAGATGTCGCTCTAGCGAGCTAACAGTGGGCGACTTCTCTAAAATGTACCGTAAAAATTTTGAACGCTCTAAGCGTACCACGTCCCCTGAGCGCGTCGCAATGACAACCCATCATACTCCAAACGATCGAAGAAGTGGGTATAATATCTGTAAGTGAGCCAGCTGGGACGATAGCAAGGATCGTCCCGTTCAGAGGATTTGTAAAGAAAGAGGATTATAGCTTTGGAGACCACCAGGAAAACCAACATCGGCATAATCGGATGCGGCCAGATTAGCTCCATCTATATGGAGGCTCCCGCGACCTTCGATAATCTGAACATTATTGCATGTGCAGATATCGACATGGAGAAGGCACGAGCACAGGCCGAGCGCTTCTCCATTCCCAGGGTGTGTACGGTCGAAGAACTGCTGGTCGACCCCGATGTCGAGATCGTGCTCAACCTGACGATCCCCAAAGCACATGTCGAGATTGGTCTGGCGGCGCTTGCAGCAGGTAAATCGGTGTATAGCGAGAAACCGCTGGGTGTCGATCGCGAGCAGGCGAAGACGCTACTGGACGCGGCGCATGCGAAGGGACTGCGCGCAGGTTGCGCGCCCGATACGTTTCTGGGCGGTGGCATCCAGACATGCATTCAGCTGATTAACGATGGACAGATTGGGACGCCGGTGGCGGCCACCGCGTTTATGCTCAATCACGGGCCTGAGCACTGGCACCTCGATCCCGATTTTTACTACCAGCCCGGTGGCGGCCCGATGTTTGATATGGGTCCCTACTATCTCACGGCGTTGATCGCGCTAATCGGACCCGTGCGGCGCATCACCGGCTCGACCCAGACCACCTTCCCCGAGCGCACGGTCACGAGCAGGCTCAAGTATGGCACTAAGATTACGGTCAATACGCCGACACACCTCGTGGGTGTGCTGGATTTCGCGAACGGTGCCGTGGGTACGATCATCACCAGCTTCGATGTCTGGTCCCACCATCTGCCGCGCCTCGAAGTGTACGGCACCGAGGGAACGCTGAGCGTGCCCGATCCCAACACCTTCGACGGACCCGTCCTTATCCGCCGTGCCGAGGAGAGCGAGTGGCGCGAGGCGAATCTCTCACATGGCTACACCAAAAACTCGCGCGGCATCGGCCTGGCCGATATGGCTTTTGCCATTCAGGCGCAGCGTCCGCAGCGCGCCAGTGGCGAGATGGCCTATCACGTACTGGATATCATGCAGTCGATCCACGAAGCTTCCACGCAGGGTCGCCACATCGAGCTGAGCAGTACGTGTGAGCGCCCGGCTCCACTGCTACCGGGACCGCGCACGCTAGCGGAGAACTACTGAGTCCCTAAAGGGAGCAACGTTCCTTATATGTAAACGTATACCAAAGGAGGGAAAACATGTCACAAATCAAAGGGCCGGCATTATTTCTGGCGCAGTTCGCCCAGGATACAGCTCCATACAACACGCTCGCGAATATCTCGCAGTGGAGCAAAGAGGTCGGCTTCGTCGGCGTCCAGATTCCCGCGTGGGATAGCCGCTTGATCGACCTGGACAAGGCGGCTGAGTCGAAACAGTATTGCGATGATCTAAAGGGCCAGACCGCTGGCCTGGAGATTACCGAGATCGCGACGCATCTCATCGGCCAGCTGGTCGCGGTGCATCCCGCGTTCGACGTGCTATTCGATGCATTCGCGCCCAACGAGCTGCACAATAATCCTCCAGCGCGAACCGATTGGGCGATAAACCAGATGAAGCAAGCCATCAAGGCTTCGCGCAACCTGGGCCTGGACGTTCTCCCCACGTTTTCGGGCGCGCTGCTCTGGCCCACGGTCTACCCCTGGCCGCAGCGTCCTCAGGGGCTGGTCGAGCTGGGCTTCAAAGAGCTAGCGCAACGTTGGCAACCAATCCTGAACACAGCGGAAGAGTACGGCGTCGACCTCGCCTACGAGATTCATCCGGGCGAGGATCTGCACGACGGCGTCACCTTCGAGCGCTTCCTGGCTGCGACCGGCAATCATCCCAGGGTGCGCATTCTGTATGATCCCTCGCATTTTATTCTTCAGCAGCTGGACTACCTGGGCTACATCGACTATTACAAGGACTACATCAAGGCGTTCCACGTCAAAGATGCCGAGTACCTCCCTTCGGCGCGCTCAGGCGTCTATGGCGGCTACCAGGATTGGCAGGACCGACCGGGCCGCTTCCGCAGCGCGGGCGATGGACAGGTGGACTTCAAGCAGGTCTTCACAAAACTGACGCAGAACGGCTACTCAAGCTGGGCCGTGCTCGAATGGGAGGACCCCATCAAGGATTCGGTCCAGGGCGCGCGTGAGGGAGCGGCGCTGATTAAAAGCATGCTCATCGACACGCCAACCAGAGCCTTCGATGATTTCGCGGGCGGGCAGGCCGACGAAGCGACCAACCGCCGCATTCTCGGTCTGTAGCAACGAAACGCTGCAAGCTAGACGATCTATGGAGAGGAAAACGATGAATCGAGATGTAGCAAAGAGGAAACTACGCGCAGGCATCGTCGGCGGTGGCCGGGGCTCTTTTATCGGGGCCGTGCATCGCATTGCTGCCGAACTAGACGACCAGGCCGAACTTGTCGCGGGCGCGATGGCGACCGATCCACAGCGCGCGCGGGAGTCCGCCGAGGCATGGTATCTGAAGCGCTCCTACGACACCTTCGAGGAGATGGCCGAGGCCGAGTCGAAGCTGCCGGATGGCATCGACCTGGTATCGATCGCGACGCCCAACCACGTTCACTTCAGCGTCGCGAAGGCTTTTCTGGAACATGGCATCCACGTGGTCTGCGATAAGCCGATGGCCTTTAACCTCGAACAGGCCCAGGAATTGGTGCAACTGGTCGAAAAAAGCAATCTCGTCTTTGCGCTGACCCATAACTACACCGGCTATCCCACAGTCCGCCAGGCTCGCCATATGGTACAACAGGGCGAGCTTGGCGAGATTCGCAAGGTGCTGGTCGAGTATGTCCAGGACTGGCTTATGCAGCCGGAAGAGAAAAGCGGCAACAAGCAGGCATCCTGGCGTACCGACCCCACAAAATCGGGAGCGGCGGGCTGCGTGGGCGATATCGGCACGCACGCCGAAAACCTGCTCGAATTTATCACCGGCCTGAAGATCGCCTCCCTGAGCGCCGACCTGAGTTCCTTCGTCGAGGGCCGGGCCCTCGACGATGACGCAAACATGTTGCTGCGCCTGGAGAACGGCGGCAAGGGCGTTCTCTCCTGCTCACAGATCGCGGCGGGCGAAGAGAACGCGCTGACCATCCGCGTCTACGGAAGCAAGGCGGGGCTGGAATGGCACCAGATGGAACCCAATACGCTGATCTTCAAGCAGCCTGGGAAACCAAAGCAGCTCCTGCGCACTAACCAGCCCTATATGAGCGACGAATCGAAGGCGGCCTCGCGCCTGCCAGCGGGCCATCCCGAGGGCTTCTTTGAGGCATTCGCCAATATCTACAAGATGGCGATCGCCGATATCCGCCGCGTCGAGGCGGGCGAGAAGCCCATCGGCGGCTATCCAACCGTGTACGACGGTCTACGCGGTATGCAGTTTATCGCGAAGGCGGTGGAAAGCTCGCAAAAAGGTGCCGCGTGGGTGAATCTCCTGTAGAGTCAGCACACGCTGGTAATCAATAACCCACAAGCGCCCACATGGCTAACATTTTACAGTATGTTGCCAACCATGTGGGCGCTTGTGGGATCTATGGCGTACTGGAACGGCTCACCAAAACCTTGACTGCATTATCACTCCACCTGTATACTGTTGAAGGAAGTATTCACTCATTTTTGGGAGGTTTTGACATCTATGCCAGTGAGCCGCTAACTCCATCCTGTTTCCTGTTTAAACAGTGAAACAGACACCATCATTCCCCTCTTTCTGCTCCATCGTTTCCTCGAAGCGTTGATACGATCGTGCTGTTTTTTCGCTAAGAAAAAAGCAAGGAATAACCATCATGACAGAAAATCAGCTTTCACTCTCCCCCTTCTACGCGGGTTGGGGTGTCTACCAGCAGCATCTTGTCGCGGCCATCGCCCCCCTTACATTAGAGCAGCTTGCCTTGCGCAACACGCCGCAACACTGGTCGATTGGCATGTACGTGACGCACATTGTCGCAAATCGCGCCTGGTGGTTCCACGCACGGATGGGCGAGGGGAGCGCCGATCTTACTTCCCTCGAATTATGGGCTCTGGGAGTCTGTGAGGGGGACGTGGATCCATTCCACCCGGCGGCAGAACTGGTTGCCGGACTTGAAAAGACCTGGCAGATGATCGAGAAGACGCTTGCCCGTCTGACCCCTGCTGATCTTGAGCAGGTCTTCCCGCCTCTGGATGAGGCGGAACGTTTGCGTCACGCGAAACTTGTAGAGCCTGCGCTCCAGCCATTCGCCCAGATGTGGTTGGATGCGGCGCGTCTGGCTGGGGAAGTTAGGCCCGCACGTTCGCGCCAGTGGATCATCTGGCATGTGCTCGAACATGACATCCATCACGGCAGCGAAATCTCCACCATTCTCGGCGTACACGGCCTGCCAGTAGTCGAGTTAGATGGGTAATTCAGGCGAAGAGCGCCTGAATTACCATTGGATTAAGAACATGCACGTCTTCAGTTCCCCTGCCTCATGGGTGGACATGTTGAAATGATGCGGTCGCCAGAACGACAGGAGCATTCTTGTCGCTCTGGCGATATCGGTCTTCCTTCTTTTCTGCTGACTTAACCGGATAGCGCGACCGTTCCAGTATCGCCATCAACCGTGATGCGCTGCTCGCTGTGCAGGCGCTCGGTTGCCGCGCCGGTTCCCAGCACTGCCGGGATATGATATTCGCGCGCGACGATCGAGCTATGGCTGAGTGGACCTCCCACGTCGGTAACGACGCCCGCTGCCAGGGCAAAGAGCGGCGTCCAGGCGGGCGTGGTGATCCTCGCAACCAGGATATCGCCTTGCCGCATCTGCCCAAACTCTTCTGGACCATGAATGACTCGCGCCAGACCGGTTACCTGTCCGGGGCTGGCCGCGAACCCTTTCAACACATCCCCCTCGGGCTGATCGAGACGAGCTGGCATGACACTACTGAAGTCGATGCCCAGGAAACGAGCGCCGCCTTTGATTGGCAGCGCGGATGGCGGCGTTAGGGTGCGTTCCCGCTCCCAGGTCGCGTGTCGTTCGGCAACCACGCTATGATAGTTCTCTAGCTGCCAACCTCCGTCCAACACATTGACGGCCTCCTGCAATTCGTCGATCTGCAGCCAGAACACGTCGCCCGGTGCGGCAAGCACGTTGCTGGCGACCAGCCGTCGTCCTATCTCTTGCAGCATGCGGCGTAACACCGGCCAACCTAGGCCAGCATCGGCGATCGCGTCCTCGCGCAAAGGGGCGTAACGTTGCGCGCTCCCTAAGAGGCGCTGGAAGAGCTTCAGACGGAGGCCGCGCAGATTTTTGAGTGTACTGTCCAGCGCCTCCTCGCGCGCGACCTCGGCGCTTGCCTGGCGCTTATAAGGATCGGGCGCGGTGCCGCTCAAGAAGAACTTGAGCGTCTCTAAGAGCGATGCTGGATCGTCGACGAGCAAGGCTTTGGCGAAGTCGAGGTCATAAATGGCATGCCCGAAGTGGTTCAGGTAATCGGTCAGGCGTCGCCAGAACTCTGACCATGCTCCATCCTCCGCCAGCTCTGTCCGCTCGCGATACGCCGCAGCGAACTGCTCGCCTGACATCTTCTCCAGCGGCGCAGCCAGTTCCGGCTGAGCACGCACCCATTGCGCCAGGTCGTACAACGATTTCTCGGCACGAATCGGCGCGCTGTCGAAGCCCAGTAGAAACGTCAGAGCAGTGGGAGCATCAGGCCCTTTGAGCAATCTGTTGTACGCCTGGGTAAAGAACAACTCGCTCATGTACGCCGCTGGTAAAAGACCGGTCTGCACGGTGATATAGTAACGGGCCGCTTCGGCGGTAATGTCACGCGCGCCACTGAGCAAAGCTCTGGCCCGTGAAGCTGCCAGGTCCGTTGTTTGCCACTCAGCGACGACTTTCATGTAACGGGTGCGCGCCTCCTGCCAGCGCGCCCGCGAGGTACGCAACAGGCCGGGCAAGGCTCCAAAGTAGATTGGTGGTATGATAAGCACTAATTTTGCTGTTTGCGCTGGCGTAACGGTGATGTCATAGTAGCCGTAGCCATTGACGGTTGTCAGCATCTGATGCGAGAATATGCCCTCTATCCCCATGCTCTTCATGAGTAGCATGGTACTCCTGGAAAACGCGGGGAGTCCGAGCGTGGCGAACAGGGGCGAGAGCGGATCGGGCAGCAGTTCAAACACGCTGGCACGCGCATATTTTTTTCGTGGGTCTGACAGTTCCCAGGCTACCTCCCGTGCCTGCCGCGTCAAGGCGACAGATTGATCGGGCAGGGCGGTAATAGGGCGGGCCTGTACGATGAAAACGCGGCCCTCGGAGAGCGCCCATTCGATATCCATCGGTTGCCCGTAGAGCTCCTCGATCCGCACGCCGATGCGGGCAAGCTCAGCCGCCTGGGCGGGATCGAGCGCTGCCTGATTGCGCAACTCAGGTGGAGCCGCCTCCTCACGCGTGCCTTCAGATGTACGCACCGTCATCAAGTCTTTCTCGCTGATCTGTTGCTCGATAACCTTCCCGCTCGCCTTAGCAACGACGATCGTATCGGGCGTGACCTGTCCACCGACGATCGCCTCGCCCAGTCCCCAGGCGGCGTTAATCATCACCTGGTCGCGTGCCCCGGTCACGGGATTGGCGGTGAAGAGGATACCTGCGGCGTCGGCGGGCACCAGTTCCTGCACGACTACCGCCAGACTGACATCCTGTGGGGCAATACGGTTGCGCGCTCGATAGCCGATCGCCCGCGCCGTCCAGAGCGACGCCCAGCAGCGCTTGACCGCCGCGAGCACCATCGCTTCGCCGCGCATGTTGAGATACGTCTCCTGCTGCCCCGCAAACGACATCTCCGGCAAATCTTCCGCAGTGGCCGAAGAACGCACAGCCACAGGCAAATCGCCGCCAAGCTCTGTATACGCACGGCTAATTGCGCCAGCAAGCGCGTCCGGCATGCGGCCTTGCGCAAACAGCTTCTCGATACGCTCGGACGCCTCAACCAGCGTCGCAGGCTGATCGGCAACAACCGACGCGACCGCCGCTAGAATGGACTCTTGCAGCCCATTCTCCTCCACAAAGCTGCGATATGCTGCCGTAGTAATATGAAAACCAGGAGGAACAGGCAGGCCAGCCGCCGCCAGCTTTGCCAGCGACGCTCCCTTGCCGCCCACCCACTCCAGGCTGGCGGAAGGATCGTCCAGGGCTAAAACGAGAGGGATTTCTTGTTCAGTACGCATATGGCTACTCTTCTCTCTTCCAAAAGTCTGTAGTTTGCCCTTGTGTTATGTGCATTATGTTCCCATAGGATCTTTTACAAAGACATATTCTCTTTTCACATCTTGCAGGCTGGCATCTACCCCCTGCACGCCGGTCAGAGCACGCAAGACATCAAGTACATAGGCCAGCTTTTCCACATCTCTGCTTATACAGGTAATATCCAGCGACTCGGTCCCTTGCTCCGCATGTACCTCTATCCTTTGCACTAAAAGACCTTTGTTTGTACAGATATCATAATTAAGGCATTTGTGCGCATACCGGCTTCGTGCTCCCGGCTCTCACGCTCCAACCCGATAATGGCACCCAACACCAGCGCCAGGCTTAGACGCAACACTATAGTTGGAAACGTGAGTGCCATTGCTATTCCTCCTCAAAAGCTCACTATCTCACCAAAAGATAGCCTTATAGTACTAATGATTACTCAAATGAACCTTTATCAGGTATACTTCTGCAAAGATATTTAACCACAAAGTAGAGTGAGTTACCATGCAATCACTACGTTCTGCTACGACAGACCGCCTTGCAGATATCATTCATGTTATCCGTATGGGCGAGAAAAGTGGCGTGCTCACAGCTGAGCGTGGCGAAGGACAGACAAGAGAAGAAGGATTTATCGCGTTCAATAATGGACAGGTTGTCGAAGCAAAAGCGAACGGACAAAGCGGTCCTTCTGCATTTAATTATCTCAATTCATGGCAGACATGTCGTTTTTCTTTTACCACCCAGACTACACATAGACCCTCCTCACCCCTCCAGGTGACGCAGCCTATGGCACCACTGCATAACTTCGCAGCCAATACAGCTTCTGCCGACAATTCGCTTCATGCTGAGAGGATGATACGGACGACCGCCAGATTGCCTGAGAATAGTAGCATGTCAGCAGGAACGCCACTCAATTTTCCTTCTCGTTTGCCAGCGGGTGAAGAGACGTTACAGCGTCCAGACCTCAGCGCCAGACTCCCTCGCGTCAGCCGTCGCCTACTCTTATTGGTCAATGGGCAAAGAAGCATCAGTGAGCTGGCACGCTTAATGGCACGCAGCAACGATGAGTTACAGCAACTGCTCGACGAGCTTGAGCGCTCTGGCCTCATTCGCCGGTAACAATATACACACATGTACATAAAGGAGGAACTGCTATCCATGTCCTTAGCTCAACCCCTGCGTTCTCCTCGGAGAAGATTTTCTCTTACTATGCGCGTTCAGTTTCTTCTGGTGCTGGCAGTCGTGCTGCCCTTATTTATCACCGCTATCGGCAGTGAACTGATTTTGCGTCCTACTTTACTTTCACAGGCCGAGAGCGCAATGGCAAGCGATGCCCAGCAGCACACGCAGGCCATTGATTCCCTGCTCATCGCGCGTTTAGAAGATGTAGGGCTCCTGGGGCAATACCTGGCTATTAGAGAGTTCCTCTCCGGCAACGAGACATATAGAAAACAGGCTGTCAATGAGCTGACCGCGGGCTATCACCTTGACGCAAATTATAATACCTGGACCCTTTTTGATGCGAAGGGGAACGCCAAAGCCTCCTATCCCGCGCTCCCATCCCCCCGTGGCAAGTATACGATTCCGCCAGAGATCATGCAGCAGCTGCATGGCGTTAATAAAACCCTGATCTCTGATGTCTATTTCGATGATAATATCCATGCTGCATTTATAGATATTTATACTTCGATTACTTCTTCTAGCGGTCAGTTCCTGGGCTTCGGGCGCTCAACGCTCAATATGAATGATATATGGAACGCGGTCAACAGCGAAACAAACTCTGCTCCCGGCAGTTATGCAATGGTCATCGATGGTCATGGAGTGCGGATAGCGTATACGAATACTGACACGACATTGACCACCCTGCCACAGGGACTATTCAAGGCCGTCGCGCCCCTTTCGCCTCAGTTTCAGCAGCGCGTTACCAATGAAGATCTCTACGGCAATAGTTTCTCGCCGGTCAAAGTTCTCCCTGATCCCACGCTCACCTCGACGCAGACGGCGTCTGCATTCCAGCTGGTGCCAGCGTTGCAGACGGAGTCATTCGAGGCTTACCAGGTGTCCTGCCAGATCGTTCCCTGGCGCTACATTATCCTCAGACCGGTGAATACGATTACGAAAGCCGCCAACCAGCAAGATATTTACCTCATTTTGCTCGCGGCCATTGTTACGCTCCTGGCGGCACTGGTCGGCCTCCTAATCGGGCGTGGCATTACGCGACCTATCCTGCGCTCGGTTTCATCTCTGCTTGGCAGCAGTCAGAAATTGAAAAAGCTTTCAGACAACGAGCAGGTGACAGCAACAGAGCAACAATGGATCGTTGAGTCGTCAGAGGTCGGGCTGAAATCGGTGCAATATTACGCGCAAGCGACGAGTGTTGCCGCCCATAAGCTCAGCGAGATGAATATAGACCTTATGCAGAATCTGGATCACATGGACAGGCAACAAGCGAAGCAACGTCTGAATGAGATCCTGCAGGTGGGGCGCTACATCGAGCAGGCATCGGCTCGCGAACTACAGAGCAATGAGAGCCTGTCTACCGGCATACGCGTCACTACCCAGGTGACGGAGCAGCTTGTCGCTGGCGCGAAATCCGCCAATGAGGCCGCCGCCCAGCTGGAAGAGGTTATTGGACAACTGCGGCAGGTTGTCGGAGAGTAAAGTAGCAAAGAGGAGGAATATTTCACGTTATGAAGAGCTTTCGTCTACCACAGCATATCGGTTATGTATTGATCTGCGTTTTTGCTCTCTCCGGCCTATTGTTTGCATCCTGCGATAGTACGACCCCTGGCACGAGTGGCGGTCACTCGTCTGCTGCTGGGGGTAAGGGGTGTACCAAAGTTGGTATCCTCTTGCCTGAAACGGCCTCGTCCGTTCGCTATGAAACCAAGGACCATCCTCTCCTTGTGCAAGCAGTCAAGGCCGCCATTCCAGACGTTCAAATCGACTATGACAATGCCAACGGCAATTCTGATACGCAGCTCACCCAGGCCAATGCGGACCTGGCAAAGGGCGATTGTATTTTGATCGTGGGACCTCATGATAGTGTCGCGGCGGCGGCAATCGTCACGAAGGCCAGAGCGCAGGGCGTTCCTGTTATCGCGTATGACCGCCTGATCCAATCCAAATTTCTGAACTATTATGTCTCTTTTGATAATTTCAAGGTCGGCCAACTCCAGGGCCGCTACATCGCTGAACATTATCAGCAATACCAGAATAATGCTGGCAAGGTTGGCATTGTTATGATAAGCGGCTCGCAGACCGACGCCAACGCGCTGATGTATAGCCTGGGCGTCCATTCGGTCCTTGATCCCCTGTTCGCCAATAACTCGCTCAATTATCTCTCCGAGAACTTTACGCCTGATTGGAACAATAGTACGGCGCAGATCGAGATGGAGACCGCTCTTACCGATAATCAGAATAACATCCAGATCGCCTATATCGCTAATGATGGCATGGCGGATAGCGCGCTCGCTGCTCTCCGAACCGCCAGGTTGAACGGGAAAGTGCTGGTGACTGGTCAGGATGCAACGACGGCGGGCATTCACAATATTCTCACCGGCGATCAGAGCATGACGGTCTACAAACCCATTATCAAAGAGGCTCAATCTACGGGCCTCCTCGTCAAGGCGCTCTATAACGGATCAAACATCAGCGCGCTCACGAAGAACGCGACGGTTGCGACTTTTGACGGCGGCACTATCCCTTCGATTCTCGATACGCCTATTATGGTTGATCAAACAAATATCGCGTCGACGGTTATCGCCGATAAATTTATTGCGAAAAGCGATGTTTGCCAGGGGATTCCCGCTGGCACAGATGGCGTCTGTTAGTGTAAAATACCCAGGCGCAAATTTGTCGGTCGTCCGCACACCTATGGCAAGGCAAGGCTGCCATATGATATGCTGAGTTCATACACGCAAGAGGCTACCCACCTGCACCATAGGCATATGTGGTGCAGGTGGGTTATCGCCTGTCCGCTACGCGCTCAATAGAAAGAAGGAAAAAACGATGCGTTTTGGCATCTGTGCTCCGTTGCGAGAGATAACTCCACTGACCAGCGTTCCATTCGATTATCTTGAGGAGAACGTGCAACGTTTCCTGGCACCTGAACGTCCACAGACATATTTCGAGGAGCAACTCCAGGCCGCACGAGCGCTGCCGGTCTCCATTGAGGCCGCCAATTCGTTGCTGCCCGCCGACCTTGTGCTAGTGGCGACGCCGACTCAGCAGGTAGACACACTGCGTATAGCACGTTATATCAAGACGGCCCTACAACGTGCCGAACAGGCGGGCATACGCGTCATTGTTTTCGGCAGCGGCGCGGCGCGAGCCTGTCCACGCGGATATGATGTCGCCGACGCGGTGCGGCAGATCGGCGAGCACCTGGCGCGCTGGAGCGAATGGGCACGCGAGCATGGCGTGCAGATTGTGCTTGAGCCACTACGCTACGAGGAGACCAATACGCTAAACACGGTCGCGGAGGGCGGCGCGCTGGTCTCGCGGCACATTGACTCCGGCGCGCGTTTGCTGGCTGATATCTATCACATGCTCTGCAACCGTGAAGCACCCGAGACCTTGCAACCCTGGGTACCGCTCCTCTCCCATGTGCATGTGGCCGAGCAGCAGGGACGCACGGCACCGGGCCAACATGGTGAGGACTTTCGCCCCTACTTCTCCGCGTTGAAGCGCGGTGGCTACGATCAGCGTATCTCCATTGAGTGCAACTGGCACGATCTCATCTCCGAGGTCGATCTGGCACTGGCCGTCCTGAAAGAGCAATGGGCGGCGGCCTCGGCATAGGGTACAGATGAGCGTGCTGAAGGAGAATGTCATGAAAAATGGAGATGACGCCCTGTGGAATGCCGCAACGCTGACACGGCTCCTGGAGGAGGATGCCGTCGGTCAGTTGCGACGGCGCGATGGCAAGATGGCCGAGCTGGGCAGCGAGAATGGTGAACTAAAGCTAGACTGGGTTGAGGGCGTGGCAAGGCTACTGGCTGACAATACGCTACTGGAAGAAGTCGAGCAAGAGGCACGCGACCTCTGGCGGCGCGGCATACGGCACCTGATCTGGGCTGGTATGGGCGGCTCGGTTATCACCGTGCGCGTCCTGCATGAGCTGGGCCTGTGCAGCGGCGACCAGGGCAGGCGCGTTGCTATCTACCCCCTCGATAGCACCGATCCAGCGGCGCTGAACGCTATTGTGCGCCAGATCGCCCAGAATAAGCACCTTTCCCTACCATCCACAGGCTCAAACAGTGACGCGGCTTTTCTACGCGCACTGCTCGACGATGTAATGATGGTCGGCGTCTCAATGGGCATGACTTCCGAGGAGCCGATCACCCATCTCACGTGGTTCGTTGAGCTGCTGGAGCAGGCAGGAATGATACCCGCCGAACATCTCCTGGTTATGACGCTACCCGGCTCGTATCTCGACCAGTTCGCCCACCAGCGCCAGGCACCGAGCCGCCCCTTGCAGCTCGATCGCGGAACCGGTACGGGCGGGCGCATGAGCGCGCCGACGACGCGCGTCTTTCTGCTCCCAGCTGCCCTCTATCTCACTCGTGAAAACGATACGCCGGGACAACTGCGTGCCATGCTTAGCCAGGCATGGCAGTACTACAACCTTGATCTCGCTACCAACACACCGGATCAGCATCCATTCGTTCAATTGAGCGCCGCGCTCTATGCAGAAAGCGTCGCCGGAGCGTGCCGCCTGTTGCTAGAGATGCCGGAAGGGTGGGAGCCGCTTGTCGCCTGGATAGAGCAATTGATGGAGGAGAGCCTCGGTAAAGGGGGCAAGGGCGTCGTCGTCTTCGACGAGCAGGCGTTACAGTCCCAGGCACCCTGTTTCCACACCGACGACATGCTGCACGCGCGCGTCCTGACCGATACAACAGCACAGGATGCCTCTAGTTTCACGCTCGCTCAGCCCTATCTGGCCGGACAGGAGGTGCGTGAACGCCTGGCAGCCGTCACGGCCAGCTTTCTCGGCTGGCAGCTCACTATGGCGCTCTATGGCTACCTGCACGACATTACGTTCGCGGGCCAACCCGCCGTGGAAAACTACAAAGCCCGTGCCCGCGCCCTGCGCCCGCTGCCCGATCCCTTGCAGGCCGTGCAGAACTGGCAGGCGACCGTTACAGACGAGCATCTGACGCTGCTGGCCCCATCAAGTATACAGTTGCATGAAGCGCCAGCCTCTGTGTTCGCTGATGTCCTCCAACAGCGTATTGAGGAGGAAACGGAGCGCCTCGGCTATCTCGACTTTACGTTCAATGGCGCTGTTCCCGCTAATGTGCACCAGGCCGTTGCCGCCAGCTGGCACACCCTTAGCAACGCGCTGCTGGGCGTCCCCGTCAAAGTACGCGTCGCGCCCGCCGCCTATCATTCGACCGAACAGAGCGAGATGGATGGCCCGCCCTACCTGGTTAGCCTGCGCGTCCTGTTTCGCGAACATGAGAAGAGCCTGTTGGGTACTTACGACGATACATTTCTGCGCGCACAGGCGGTCAGCACCTGGCAGGCGATGATCGAGCAGGGGCGCACCTGCTTTTTGCTCCTCATCGACGGGACTGCCGAGCAGGGAGCTAGCATTCTTGAGAATTTTCTACGTGAGGTAAGCGATACCATCACAAAGCATGGCTACAGGAAAAGAGGAACTGAATGACTGCAAAACTACGCTTTGGCATTATTGGTGGTGGCGTAATCGGTCCGACGCACGCGCAGGCAATTGGCATGCTGCCCGACGCTGAACTGGTCGCGGTGGCCGATGTTGTGCCCGAGAAAGCGCGGGAGTTGGCTGAGAAGTTTTCCGTCACTCCATACCAGGACTCAAGCGAGATGCTCACCAAAGAACACCTGGATATCGTCAACGTCTGCACGCCCAGCGGCCTGCACGGCGAGTACGCCATCCAGGCGATGCGCGCCGGTTGCCATGTGATGGTAGAAAAGCCAATGGAGATCACGCTCGCGAAGATCGACGAGATGCTGCGCGTCCAACAGGAGACCGGGCGCAAGCTCGCCGTGATTAGCCAGCACCGCTTCGATCCTGCAGCGCAACAGGTGCATAGTCTGGTAGAAGAGCAGGCACTCGGCAAACTGGTACTCGGCAACGCCAGCATCCCCTGGTGGCGCGCGCAGAAGTATTACGATAGTGGAGCGTGGCGCGGCACCTGGCAGCTCGACGGAGGCGGCGTCCTGATGAATCAGTCGATTCACTCCATCGACCTGCTCCAGTGGATGATGGGCCGGGTCAAAAGTATCTACGCCTATACGGATACGCTCATTCACCGCATGGAGACGGAGGATGTCGCGATAGCCGTTCTACGCTTCGTCAATGGGGCGCTGGGCACGATCGTCGCGACCACCGACGCCTATCCCGGCGTCGGGACGCGCATCGAGATCTATGGCGATCGAGGCTCCGCGCTCATTGAGAACGATCAGTTGGGCTATCTGCACCTGGCACGCGACGAACAAGAAGAGGTTGGACCCTACGGAAGTGCGCCAAAGCAAGCCCGATCAGAAGGGCGCTCGCAGACCGGCGCGGCAGATCCAGCGGCGATCTCAATCGACACGCACGTTCAACAGATCGCCGATATGATCCGCGCCGTCCGCGAAAACGGAACGCCGCTCCTCGACGGCTACGGCGCGCGCCATCCCGTCGAGATCATTCTGGGCATCTACGAATCAGCACACACAGGGAAAGAGGTTCGGCTCTCGTAAGAGAACCTGACCTCTTTCCCATTGGTACCTCTATTTCTTGTGTTTATAGAAAAACTTCGCTATACTGCCTCCATAAGGCAGCATAGCGAAGTTTTTACAGGAGAACATACAATACAATTAGGTGAGGTTCGCTCTTGAAACGTTCACATCTAGCACGAGAAATCGTTGAAATAGCCGCAATCGCACTCCTCATATTGATCGCCATTCGCTTTGTCATTCAAAGTTACCACGTAGAGAGTGCCAGCATGCAGCCTGGCCTCACCGCCAATCAGTATGTCATGGTCAATAAAACGGCCTACCTCTTTCGTCCTATCGAGCGAGGAGACGTGGTCGTCCTGCACGCGCCCCGCGACACCAATCAGGACTTCATCGAGCGCGTCATCGGCCTGCCGGGCGATACCATACAGATGGATAGCACCACTATCAAGATCAACGGCACCCTGCTGAACGAAACATACATCAAGACGCCGATCAACCCCGTCGCCAATATCTGGAAGGTGCCCCCCGGCCAGTATTTCGTGCTCAACGATAATCGGGAAATCGATGACGACTCGCGCACCTGGGGTTTTGTGCCGAAAGATTACATCGTGGGGAAGGCGGTCCTGGTCTACTGGCCCCTGGCAAGCTGGCAGTTTTTGACTACTCCCCATAGCTAAAGCGAGGGGATTCCAGACTCTCACGAGCTGGCTTTCCTGCTTCGTCGAGATGCGCCTGCGTGGGCTTTCACCCGCCCAGGTCTTACCGCCTCTCCACAGGCAGACACGGCGAGTCCCGCCGCCAGAATGTTGTTTGCAGCATTGATGTCGCGATCATGGACGACTTTGCATTCAGGGCACGTCCAGACACGAACATCCAGCGAAAGGGTTTCGAGCACATACCCACAGTCAAAGCAGCGTTTGGAAGACGGGTACCACTTATCAATCTTGACCAGGGTCCGTCCATACCAGACGGCTTTGTACTCCAACTGCCGCACGAACTCCCCCCATACCACATCGGAGATGGACTTGGCGAGGCAGTGGTTTTGGACCATGTTCTTCACCGTCAAACTCTCGACACATACGACCTGGTTCTCGCGTATGATCTTGGTCGAGAGCTTGTGTTGATAGTCACGGCGTCTCTCAGCAATGCGCGCATGTATTCGGGCCACCTTGCGCCGGGCCTTGTCGCGGTTCCTGGAGCCTTTGCGCTTCCTGGCGTGCCTGCGCTGCGCTTGTTTCAGCCTCTTTTCGGCTTTGGCAAAGAAGCGCGGGTTGCCGTAGGTGTGCCCATCGGAGGTGATCACCATCGACTTCAAGCCCAAATCCAACCCGACCATTTTGGGCGTCACGGGCAAGGGAGCAATGTCTTCTTCCACCAGCAGAGAGACGAAGTAGCGCCCTGCATCGTCTTTGGAGATGGTCACCGTCGTAGGTTTGCACGCGTCAGGCAAGGGACGCGACCAGCGTATATCCAGGGGCGCATCCATCTTTGCCAGGGTGAGCGACGTTCCATCCCACCTGAAAGCCGTACCGACGTAGGTTGCCGATTGATATCCACGCTTCGTTTTGAAGGTGGGGTACTGTGCTCGTCCCTCAAAGAAGTTGAGAAAGGCGCGGTCCAGGTGGCGCAAGGTTTGCTGCAAGGGAACAGAGGCGACGTCATTGAGCCATACCACCTCCTCCCGGCGTTTCATCTCCGTCAAGGCAGAGGACAAGTGGGCGTAGTACAGGCGTTCGCCTTGCTGATAGTACGCGTCGGTCTTCTTCCGCAAGGCCCAATTGTAGATGAAACGCACACAGCCAAAGGTGCGAGCGAGAACCTGTTCCTGCTCGTTGGTGGGATAGCACCGATACTGATATGCGCGTTTCTGTTTCATGTTCTACATTGTACTACATACGGTGTAGAAAGTCTACAATGAAGGAGCGCGGCATTCATCCCCATAGCTGAAGCGAGGGGTTCTCTGCCGCGACGGACGATAGGTATAGTAACCTTGCAGGTTCATACGCTAAAGGTGGCAGGAAGCACGATGACCTCCTGGCCCGATTTCAGGCGGATCTGCAGCCCATCGGTGCCGCTGATTACCTCGTTGTTGACAAAAATCTTGACATGATCGCGGACATGGCCTTGCTCCGTGCAAAGACGTTCCCAGACGCGTGGGTGTTGCTGCTCCAATAGCGCCAGCATCTGCTCAACCGTATCGGCCTGCAGCACGATCTGGCTCTTCCCACCACTATAGGCGCTCAATGTCGACGGCAGGCGCAGGGTCACTACCGCTTTCTCTTCACTGGTCATAATTTCTTTTACCCTCTGTGCCCCTCGTCAGAGAAATATTCTCAGTTTCAGGCAAACAACGAGATAGATACATATGTTCTAGCAACCAAATTTATTAGATGTAGGATACAACGTTTATGGATGTTTGGCAATTGTTGCAGCGACCGAAATGGAGGGTGAAACGAGGATTCCTAGAAAAGCATGTTCTAACAAGTGAGAGGGAAAAAGTAAGGAAAAAGTGCAACGACATTGTTGCACCGCTTCAGTTTGCCTACTTCTCGATCGGCACGCCAATAAGGCTGCCCCACTCGGTCCAGGAGCCGTCGTAGTTGCGCACATGGTTGTAACCCAACAGGTAGTTCAACACAAACCAGGTATGGCTGCTGCGCTCACCAATGCGACAGTAAGCGATAACCTCTTTTTCAGGAGTTATGCCCTTGCCCTGATACAGGCTCTTCAGCTCATCGGCAGACTTGAATGTGCCATCCTCGCGTACCGCCTGCGCCCAGGGAATGTTGGCGGCACCGGGGATATGGCCACCACGCTGCGCGCCTTCCTGAGGCAGGTTGGCGGGGGCCAGCAGTTCGCCGCTATACTCCGCAGGGGAGCGCACGTCGACCAGGGCGATACCGGTCTTGTCGACTGAAGCGATCACCTGGTCACGCAGCGCGCGCACCTCGGTACGTGGCTCCTCGGCCTGATAGCTGGTCCTGGGATAGGAGGGAATCTCAGAGGTGATCTCGCGCTTCTCGGCGAGCCACTTTACGCGCCCACCATCCAGCAGACGTACATCGTTGTGCCCGTAGTACTTGAGAAGCCAGAGCGCCCAGGCTGCAAACCAGTTGTTATTGTCGCCATACAGCACAATGGTCGTGTCTTTCTCCACGCCTGCCGTGCTCAGCAGCTCTTCCAGGTGCGCCTTGCTGACAGGTGCGCGCACAATCTGATCCTGCAGTTCTTTCTGCCAGTTAAAGGCAACGGCACCAGGGATGTGGCCCTGGTCATATGCTTTGGTATCAACGTCAACTTCGATCAAACGTACCTTCGGATCGTTCTCATGCGCCTGTACCCAATCTGCACTCACCAGTGCTTCGGGACGGGCGTATCCATTGTTCTCAGCCATACTTATGCTCCTAACTTGCCATGAAAAATATCATCTGGACATATTCATGTAGTTCGAAAGTTTGATAATTATCTCGTTGATCGGATAACTCAACTTTCTTTAAACTAAAGTAACGATATCATATTTATGCCATAGACGCAAGTTATTTTGGGCGACTTTCGCCCGACTTTTGCAGGGTCAAAGACGAGGAGGAGTTCGATCCGTTTGGGTAAGTTGTTCTTTCACCATATCAAGCGCCTCACCAACCGATCCCGCGATGCTCGCTCCCTGGCGTAAGATCTGTGTGACCAGGCGCGTCGCTTCCCCACCAGTATAATCGCGCGCCGCCATTCCGCTACGTTGCAATATTCCATCATCTGTCTGCACTGGCTGCGCGGGCGCGCATACGCTCTCGATATCGGGTGGAGAGAGGAAGATGATGGGGCGTCCAACGGCGGAGAAGCGCACGGCCTCCTGCAGTAGCGGCAGGTTGCCAGGGCCGATAGGGGTGGGACAGAGGAGCAAAACTTTGACATGGGCGAGACTATCCCGTACGCGCGCCAACGTCTCCGGCGCAATCGGTGCATAGGGCTGTTCGGTGATAATGTCGGCTGCCAGGCGCAGCGCCAACGTGTGGTCGCTATCACCAATGTTCAGCGCGCCCACAGCGAATGGAATGCGCAGATCGGCAAGCGCCCGCATGATGAGCGCTCCCGATCCTCCGCCCGCTATGACATGGACCTGGGGCTGTAGGGCGTCCCTATACCCGGTATTCTTCTCGTCAGGCGGCAGGACGCTCAGATGCTCGGCACCGCGCAGGATGCCTACCTGCACATCGACGCCATAGACGCGACTGAGCAGGTCCGGCTCCAGCACCTCGGCGGGTCCGGCGTCCGCGACAATGCCGCGCTGGAAGAGCAACAGGCGCGGGAAATAGCGTGCCGCCAGGTTTAGATCGTGCATGGCCGCGATAATCGTTACGCCCTGCTCGCGGTTGAGCTTCTGCGCCAGTTCCAACGTCTCGATCTGATACTTTATGTCAAGGTGAGAGGTCGGTTCGTCGAGCAGCAGGAGCAGAGGCTGCTGCGCCAGCGCCATCGCGATAGTCACCCGTTGTCGTTCGCCGCCGCTCAGTTCGTTGAAAATGCGTCCGGCCAGGGGCGCGATATCAGCCGAGAGCATAGCAGCCTGCACGACCTCCTGATCCTGCCGGGTTCGCGAGCCTAAAAACGGTCTGACAAAGGGTGTGCGTCCCAGGCTTACCATATGCTCGACAGTAAAGGCAAAGGGCATGTGCAGCTCTTGCGGCACCACGGCGATGCGCCGCGCCACACCACGGCGTCCCCACGCGCGCAGATCGCGTCCCTCCAGGAGAATCTGCCCCTGTTGCGGCTGCAGGACACCGCTGAGCAGGCGCAGCAAGGTCGTCTTGCCTGAGCCGTTGGGTCCCAGTAAGCCCACCATCTCGCCATGCCGCACGCTCAGTCCAAGCGCGTAGAGCAGCGTCTTCTGCTGATAGCCAAACGAAACGTCGCGCACCTCTAATAACGGCTCTTTTCTCTCTTCTCTCATTCTTACCACCTGTACGCCCGCTTGTTATAACGCAACAGAAAGAGGAAGAACGGCGCGCCCACCAGGGCGGTGAAGATGCCTACAGGGAGAACGGCAGGCGCGATAATGGTGCGCGCTAGCAGATCGGCCAGGGTTAAAAAGATTGCTCCACCTAACGCGGAAGCCGGCAGCAACAGGCGGTGCTTCGGCCCCAGCAGCAGGCGCATAACGTGAGGCATCACCAGACCCACAAAGCCGATCAGTCCGCTAATGGAGACGGCGGCGGCGGTCATGAGCGACGCCAGCACGATAAAGAAGAACTTGTACCATTCGACGCGTAGCCCCAGATGCGCCGCGCTCTCTTCGCCCAACGCAAATGTATCGAGGATGCCTGTGAAACCCATGGAGCAAACGATGCCAAAGAGAATGATGACTCCCACGATCAAAACAGGTTGCCAACTTGTAACGGCAATGCCGCCAGAGAGCCAGTTGAAGAGCGCCTGGATGCCGAAACGCGCGTTGGGACTGAGCGTCAAAATAAGCGTCTGGAACGCGATCAGCACGGCGTTGATGACGACGCCCGCCAGCAACAGCGTGACGACGGGCGTGTGCCCATCCGTGCGCGAGAGAAAATAGACAAGCATCACTGTAACCAGCGCCCCGACGAACGCCAGCAATGGTGTCAGCGTGAAGAGAGGTCCCAGGAAGATCGTAGCGAACGGCAGGGCAAACGCGACCGCCGCGCCCAACGCCGCGCCAGAAGAAGTTCCAAGCAGATAGGGATCAGCCAGGGGATTGCGCAATACGCCCTGGAACAGGACGCCCGAGGCCGAGAGGGCCGCACCCACCAGCGCCGCACCGATCACTACAGGCATACGTACCTGCAAGATAATAACTTCGAAGGTGGGATCCCAGGAACGCCCAAGGTGGAACAGCCCTGTGGCATTGAGCAGAATCTGCGCGATCGTTGCCAGCGGTATAGCGGTCGAACCGAAGCTCACCGCCAGCAAGATCACAAAGAGCAAGAGTCCACATAAGAGCAGGTAGAGCAGCGGCGCTGGGAGCCGATAGCGCCGTGGTTTGCGTTGCGGCGCTTCCGCTCGCGCGGGGCGGGTTGCAAGTTTCATGGCGGTCCTTTTAACGCGAAGGAGCGTGTATTTAGAAACAGCAGGGCAGCAGGGCCGTGACTGTTCGTGCCTGTTCAGCGGGCAGGTCTCCTGACTCCCGGCTGCAAACGCCATTCGCCCGGCCTTCCCGTCTCCAAAAAGACAGTGGCACGCCCCTTGCAGGAGGACAAATGGCTCACCAGTTACAGTAGCGCGACTGCGTCGGACTTGCACCGACTTCCCTATTCTGCCTGATCTATACAATCAAGCCACCCGCCGAACACTCTATCCAGTAGAGCTATAAATAGTATACCACTAACTTTGAGTCAAGCCTATGGAATATTACCGCCAGCTATCTTCACGAAGTAGCGCAGGTATCGCCGTCACAGGTACCAGCGTCTTGCGTCACGCTGCCTATTGTGAGCAGTGGATGCGACTCTATCCAGGCTTTTTCCAGCACTTCTTTGAAGACTTCAGAAGGCTGCGCGCCCGAAATACCATACTTCTCGTCAACCGCGTAGAACGGTACGCCCTGAATACCGAACATTCTGGCACGCTGAATATCTGCCCGCACATCATCCGCATAGGTCGAGCTTTCCAGGACAGCACGCGCCTCGTCCGCGTCGATGCCAACTTCGGCGGCGAGCTTCACCAGCTCTCCCGTCTCTCCAAGCGCAATACCATCAGTAAAGTACGCCTTGAAGAGCCGCTCCTCCATCTCATCCTGTAGATGATGGGTGGCCGCGAGATGGACCAGGCGGTGGGCATCAAAGGTATTGAGGTGCCGCGCAGATTCCAGGTGGTACTCCAACCCATCCTGGGCCGCGATAGTGCTTACCTTCTTATTCATTTCTGCGGCTCCCGCGAGGTCCACACCATACTTCTGGGCGAGAACCTCGTTGACCGTTTGCTCTGAATTGCGAGGAGCCTCCGGGTCCAACTGATAGCTACGCCAGACGACCTCGACCTGATTCCGATGCTCAAAGCTCGCTAAAGCCGACTCAAAGCGACGTTTGCCGATATAGCACCAGGGGCAGACGACATCCGACCAGATCTCCACTTTCATCGCACGTTCTCTTTCTTGTTCCTTCTTCTAGAACGGGTTCCTTTACGTAAAATATACACTAACTACTCTGCTTACATTTTACTAGTACATACAGGCGTTGTCAACCTTTTGGGAACGCTCGTCAAAGGCACAGAACAGAAAAAGAACTGTCCAAAAGTGCAGTTGACAAGAAGCGACGAGGGGGTGATACTACGTACAGAAGTAATTCCATAATATTTTTAAGCACACCTGGTTTTATTGGCGAGTCAGGAACAAATTTACAGCATTCGATGAAGAATAGCAGGCGTGTTCCTACAATATCTTTTTTTTATAAGGACTTGAGATGGCAATTGAAAAAATCTTTTTCCGGCAGGTTATGGGCCATTTTACAACAGGCGTCACCATCGTCACTACCAGTAGCAAGGGCGTTCTGGCAGGACTGACCGTCAACTCTTTCACCTCAGTCTCACTTGAGCCGCCACTTGTGCTCGTCTGTGTAGATCTGCACAGCAGTACGCTTCCCATGTTCCGCGAGAGCGGTGTATTCGCTGTCAACATGCTTACCGAGGAACAGGAAGAGCTCTCACGCTGTTTCGCTACCCCCAATAAGGATCGTTTTGGAGCCTTCTGTCACGCCCCCAACTATACCGTTGCGACGGGCGCACCCGTTCTGACCAATGTATTGGCCTTCGTCGACGCGCGTATCGTGGCGGAATATCCCGGCGGCGATCACGCGATCTTCCTCGGTCAGGTTGAGGCCATTGGCTTCGAGGGGAAAGTCCTCTTTATCAATGAAGAGGATAGCCAGCAGTATCACCAATCTGGACGCAACGGGCATACGGCAATCAGGAACGAGAAGCCCCTCACCTACTATCGCGGACAGTACCGCCGCATTGCTGACACCTACCGCGTTCCGAGCCTTGCCGTGCCGCAACTCAAAGATGAAAATGCTTGAGACCAACGATCAGATACAGGATCGCAGCACACTAGTAGCGGCTCTACATCAACGTATTCGGAGTTGTCGACTCTGCCAGGAACACGGCTATATTCCTGTCGCGCACCCTCTGGTAAGTGGACGTGCCGATGATCGTGTCTTCGTGATTGGTCAGGCCCCTGGTCATCGCTCCGTGGCAAATGATGTGCCATTCAGCGGGCCAGGAGGGCGCATTTTACAGAAATGGCTTGAGCAGGCTGGCTTTCCCCCAGGCTACCTTCATGAGCACACGTATCTTAGCTCGCTTACCCATTGCGATCCTGGCAAAAACCCACGTGGTGACGGAGATCGCCGCCCATCCCCCGCTGAGGTTGCCCTGTGCAGGCAGCATCTTGATGCAGAACTGCAGACCGTGCGCCCGAAGGTTGTGCTGCTCATCGGCACCATGGCAATCGAGGCATTTTTGGGCAAAGGAAGATTAGAAGAGATTATTGGTACCTATCAAGAACGCGCTGGCGTGCTCTTACTACCTCTACCCCATCCCTCGGGCGTGAGTCGCTGGCTCAACGATCCCGAGCACCAGCAGTTATTGCAAAAGGCGTTAGCGCTTCTCTCACATTGGCGCGAGGTCTACGCGCTATAGGGTTCGTTCGCCCGCTGGTGCATATGGTACTCGTGAACGCCCTTCTTGAGCGTGCCCAGGGCCAGCGTCGCGCAGGTCGGACGCGTCATCACCAACTCGCGCCCGAGCTGGTCCATAAGGTCTTCAAAGCTCAACTGTTCTATCTCATCCGGCGTCATCCCCTGAACCATCTCGGTCACATACGAGGCCGCCGCGCAACTGATGGTACAGCCTTCCCCTTCCCAATTCACCGCCTCGGCCTTCCCATCTTTGCCAAAGCGCACATGCATCGTAATCACGTCGGCGCAGCCGGGATTGCCGCCGCTCAGGCTTACATCAGCGGGTTCCAACGGACCACGGTTGCGCGGATTTTCATAATGATCGACCAGGAACTCGATAGCCTCTTGACGATCCATCTCTTTTCGCCTCCAATAGCAACGTTTGATAAGAAGAGGGGCGCACAGCATGCGCCCCTGCCATCTAACTGTATACTATAACCGAACCGCTGTCCCATTCCATTCCCGCGCGGCTTACTTCTCGATGGGTGCGCGCACCATGCTGCCCCACTCGGTCCAGGAACCGTCGTAGTTGCGCACGCGTGGGAAGCCGAGTAGTTGCGTCAGGACAAACCAGGTGTGCGCCGAGCGCTCGCCGATGCGGCAATAGGAGATCACTTCTTTATCGGGCGTGATATCCTTGCTGCCATAAATCTGGCGCAGCTCTTCGGCGGACTTGAACGTGCCATCGGTGTTGGATGCCGTAGCCCAGGGAATATTCTTGGCACCGGGTATGTGCCCGCCACGCTGCGCGCCCTCTTGTGGATAGTTGATCATGTGCAGCAGTTCGCCGGTATATTCCTGTGGCGAACGCACGTCGATCAGGCGACGACCAGGATTGCGCAGGCCGCTGGCGACCTCGTCGCGGAAGGCGCGCAGCGACTCGTCGGCTGGCTGTGCATGATAGGTAGCCGTCTCAAAGTGCGGAACATCCTTCACCATAGGACGCTTCTCCTCTTCCCACTTCGTGCGACCACCGTTCATCACCTTCAGCTTCGTGTGCCCATACATCGTGAACAACCAGAATGAGTAGCAGGCATACCAATTGTTTCTATCGCCGTAAAGCACGACTGTCGTATCGTTCGAGATGCCCCAGCGGCCCATCAACTGCTCGAAGCCACGCTGATCAACGAAATCGCGCTCCATGGGGTCCTGTACATCGACATGCCAGTCGAGCTTTACCGCCCCGGCAATGTGGCCGATCTCGTAGAGCAACACATCTTCGTCGACCTCGATCAGGCGCACCAATGCATCGTTCAGATGGTCCGCAACCCATTGCGTGTCAACCAGCACATCGGGATTGCTGTACCCGGCGATCAAGTCCTGTCCAACAGAGACAGTTTCATTTTCAGCCATGTCCTAAAATTCCTCCTGACAGATAGGTTCTATTTTTCCTTGCCTGCATGCCCACAAATGCATACAGCGAGCGTTTATGTGGAGTTGGGAGGCTCTTGCTTTTCCGCAATAGATCCTCATGTATACGTTCTATATTCTACTCCGCAACTCGGAATTAAACAAGTCTTCATTCTTCTTTCATAAAAAGCCAGTCTCCTCCCTCACCGCTCGATGACAAGAAACTCATCATCGGTGAGTTGTCTGACCTCATATGGGCGGGCTTTGCGATACTCAGCGAGCATCTCCTGATCCTCGTCGATGTAGTGCGGAGCGATCTCGTAGTCTAGCAGGCGAAGTCCTGTAAAATCAGCTAAGCCTGCCGCCTGGTTCGCCTCGGGATCAAAGGCAACGAGTTCGTACTCGATCGACGGGGTAAGAATCATGGCTCCGGCGCTATAGCCAGCAAGCACATACTCATCCCTGTATGTAAGCTCGGCAATGACTTGATCGAGGCCCGACCGGCGCAGGTTGCTGAGCAGCACGCAGGTATTGCCGCCCGTGATAAAAACGATATTTGCACGTCGCAACTTCGCGCGCTCCTCCTCGATCCGTTCCGAAGCATTGTCAATCAGGATAAATTCGGCGTGATGCTGCTCTGCAAGAGATCGCCACTCGGAAGACATAGCAACGTACTTTTCGTTGCCATGCAGACCCTCGCTCGGCATAAAAGCAAAAACCTTCTGCTGCATCTCCTGTGGAAAGAGTAGGGGAAGGATCTGCTCTTTCACAGCATCGGTTGGGCTAGAAAAGAGTAGCAAACGTTTCATACGGAAAGCTCCTTTTAAACCTCATTTCTCAATTAGCGCACCATCTGCAAAAGCGTGGATGTTACAGACAGATCGCGGTAGAAGCGATTGTACACCACGCCGCCGGGATCGGTGAACTGCTGAACTGGTTGCCCCTGTAGAGCCGTCATCATCGCATCGTGCCAGATGGTGCCTGCGCCGGTGATGCCGATGATATTGTTCATCGGCGAATTGTCGTCGTTGCCCGACCAGACGCCCGTCACAAGGTTCGGCGTGTAGCCAATCGTCAGGTTATCGACAAAGTTATTCGACGTGCCGGTCTTGACGGCGGCGGGTATGACCGTTCCGCCACACAGGTTGTCGACATAGAGGTCCAGCGCATCGCAGGGGAAGAACTCCTTGTCGCGCGTCGCATTGTCGGATAAGACGTTTGTCAGAATATACGCTGCCTGTGGACTGATCACCTGCTTTCCCACCGTGGAAGCCGTATAGATGACCTTGCCATTTTGATCCGTAACCGTATTGATTGCATGGGGAGCGACATGGACGCCACCATTGGCGAACGTTCCATACGCGGAAGTCTCGTTGAGCAGGTGAACGCCCGTCGCTCCTAGTGTAAAGGTCTCGTTGACCGAGCCGTTCGTCGGACCCAGGCCAGCGTTCTCCGCGGTGGCATAGTCGTTCATCACGCCAACCTTTGGGGAGAGCTCCAGGCGTACGGCGTCGATATTGAGCGACCAGTCAAGCGCCTCGCGATAGGTGATCGTGCCGTAGTGAATATCATCATAATTGTCCGGTCGATACATCACGCCATTGTAATAAAATGTCTGCGGCTCATCAAGCGTTCGCTCGCCTGGGCTGACGCCGTTCTGGAAGGCCGTGACATAGGTGAATGCCTTCATCGTAGAACCCGCCTGGCGGAAACCCTGCGTGGCAACGTTGAAGCTGTTATGCGCGGGATCGATATTTCCAATAAGCGTCTCGATCGCCCCCGTTTTGGGATTAATCATCACGACCGAGGAATCGGTGATGTTGTGCAAGTCCCTGATGGCGGCGATATCGTTCTGCGCCTCCTGAAGCACCCTGGTCTGCAGGCTCGCATTGACGGTTGTGGTGACGATCAGGCCGGAGCGCGACAGAGCGCCGACACTCATTTTCAGATCGCGGGCCAGCTCGCTTAACGCGTAAATCGTGAAGCTGGAGAGGGCCAGAGCATTGGTGCTCTGGGCAGGCGCGTGATAGGTAGCAAAATTTCGCTTCTGGATCTCTTTGAGCGCCGCTTTATATTGCTTCGCTGAGATGGTCTTCAGAGTGTACATCTGGAGCAATACCTGCTGGGTGCGCAGCAAGCTGGCTTTGGGAGACGAGACCGGGTTACGCTGATCCGGATTGCTGGGAATGCCCGCCAGTAGCGCCGATTGCGCGATGTCCAACTGATTGGAGGCCGGGTTGCCGGGCTTGTCTTTCAAGTCGAAGTACGTCTGGGCAGCCGCTTCGGCACCATAGGCACCATTGGCGTAGTACACCGTGTTCAGATACATGTCCAGAATCTGCTGCTTGCTATAGTAGCTCGTCAGGTCCGGTGCCAACTCAAGCTCTTCCAACTTGCGCAGCGCCGTATCGGAGTTCCCGACGATTGTGTTTTTGATGAGCTGTTGTGTAATCGTGCTCCCGCCTTCGACGACATGGCCGCTGGCAAGATCCGAGATGGCCGCGCGGATGATGCCATTCAGGTCGTACCCGTTGTTGCTCCAGAAGGTCTTGTCCTCTATATTGATCTCGGCATTTTGCAGATTCGGCGAAATTTTGTCGAGTGGCTCCGAGGTCTGAATGCCCTGGTCGATCGCTTGGTATAAGAGATGACCATTGGCATCGTACATCTTCAGATTATCCTTTGGCAGAATATCCACCAGCGTTGTGACCTTCGTCTGGTAGCGCGTATTCGTGGCGGTCGTGATCGCGTTGTATGAGGTCAGGAGGGTAAAGATGAGCGCGGCGATCAGCGGTATCCCGACCGCGATTGGCAGCACAGCCCATTTCATTACCTTGTGCTCGCTGGCACGGGCGCGCGCACTTTTGAGATGAAGATTTCTGCGCGCCCGATGGCGTTTGTTGCGCCACCGCGTGTTGCGCGTCGCTCCACTCGATAGTTCTCCCTGCCTGACAATGACGGCCCCCTGACGCTTTCCGGCTGCCTGGCGCACAGGCGCTATCTGCGTCGTTTCGGCGTTAGATATATCTTCAGAGCTTGTATAGCGCGACATCGCCTGCGTCTCTTCATGTGCAATATCTTTGTGCTTCTTCTCTACGCGTTGCAAGCGCTCGGTTGGCTGGGCACTTTCATTATTTTTCTGCTCGGATGGCGTCTGTTCTAAAGCTTTTTCTTCAAAAGTTGATGCCCTATCTTCCCTTTTCGGCATACTGAGTTTCCTACTTCCCCCTATAAGATGATGATAAGGTAGAGAGAAGAGAGGCGTAGAACCTGCCTTTATAGCATTTATATATACCCACTTCTTACACCATTATCATTATATTTTAACTGCGAACATACGGCGAATAATTATTTATATATCAATATCATACGATTCTCTAATCTCTACATAGTACTAATTGGCTTTCCCCTTTTCTAATAGGACACTACAGCCCTTATATCGCCTTGCAGAC
>JALYTQ010000199.1 GCA_030854195.1 Chloroflexota bacterium | reverse complement strand
CTCCCTCGCAGTGGGTGATCGTGCGCAATTCGCAGGAGCCGATCGTCATCAATCTCGAACCGGCTACCGATGCGACACAGGCGAACGACGCAACACACAGATTTCCATAATGGAGAATAACGGATGATGCCTGACGAGATGCTCGGTCGCCTCCTGGGTCACTATCAGCTCCTGCGCTCCCTGGGCTATGGCGGCTCAGCTACTGTCTTTCTGGCAAGGGATATCCATCTGCAGCGCGAGGTCGCCATCAAGGTATTTATGCCCGGCGATGGCTCTACGCAGGATTTCCTGCGGCGCTTCGAGCTTGAGGCGCGGGTATTGGCGCAGCTCGATCATCCACATATCCTCCCGGTTTACGAGTACGGCAAACAGGATGGGAACGCCTATCTGGTCATGCCGCACATGGTCGGGGGCTCGCTTCGCGACTGGCTGCGCGGGCGTGGGGCCGTTCCTCCGGTAGATGTGGTGCGTCTGATGAGCCAGATGCTTAGCGCGCTGCAATACGCGCACGAGCGCAACCTCATTCACCGCGACATCAAGCCCGGCAATATGCTCTTCAAGGCGGACGGCACGCTTATGCTCGCAGACTTCGGACTGGTCAAGATTCTGGCAGGGGAAGATGGCAAGGCGCGCTTCCTCAATGAGCCTACCAGCATGACCACGCACGCGCTCACCGGCACGCCCGACTATATGGCTCCCGAACAGATTAACGGGAAGGTTGTGCCAGCCAGCGATATCTACGCAATGGGCGTCGTGCTCTACGAGATGCTCACAGGCACACACCTTTTTCAAGCCGACAACTACATGGGCATCCTTATGAAGCAGCTCTACGAGCAGCCGCGCCCTCTGCGCGACCTCAATCCCCAGCTTTCGCCGGAACTGGAAGCGGTCGTACTGCGCGCCCTACAGAAAGATCCAGCCAGGCGCTACCAACGTCCCGACGAGCTCCGTCTGGCACTACAGCAGGCCATAGGGCAGACAACCACATTGACGGACGACGCTCCATTTGATCCATCGAGCCAGCAACAGCAGGTGATGCCCGCCAGCGCGCCCTCTCTAACGACACAGCCCGCTAGCTCTTCGTTAAAGTCCCACACGCTGCCTGGCACGCTCGCGCCGCCGACGCCGCCATCATTGCCAGTAAGCCCCCAGCGAAGAGGCGCGTCGCGCTCGCGTACGCCCCTGATCGTCGCGCTGGCCTTGATAATTCTGGCTCTGGTGGCGGGACTGAGCGGCGTGCTCTACACGCAGGGCTTGATTGGCGGAAGGCGGGCGCAGGCGACGGTGGGCGTGACGCCAGTGGTAAGCGCGACAATCGGCGGCAAGGACGGCCCAACCCCTGCCAGCGTGGCGACGACTCCTCTGGTTCCAGCGACGCAAACGAGTTGCCCGGCGACGGGACAGGCACGCGCCGCAGTTACCACTTCCCTGCTGCTGACAGGCCAGGATAATGTTGTCTATATCGTCAACGAGGGCACGCCCGGTCATCCTACGGCGGGGACCATCAAGCGCCACGAGATCATGCCTGGCTTCACGACAAAGGGCGTGGAGATCAGCAAGCTGCCACAGGCGTATATCAGCTCCGCCCAGCTTTCGCAGGACGGCACATGGGTACTCTTCGTCGCTAATATAGCGGGCCTGAGCCAGTTGCGCCTGGTGCGCGTCGATGGGCAGGGGCTACAGACGCTGTATTGCGCTCCTACCGAGCAGACGATCAGCCATATCCAGTGGTCTTTCGATCGAAGAACTATTGTCTTCAACACGAGTCCCACAGGCAGCAATCAGAACACGACCTACCTGCTGGACGTTCCCAGTGGCGCTATCGAGCAGGAACTGGCATCACCATCGAATCTCATTCCCCAGGTCTGGCTCGATAATACGCACGTCTATATGGTTGGTTCCGTCGATGGCTCGAACGCGCAGAATATCTACCTGCTCGATATCGAGAAGGGTGCGCAACAACAGGCAACCAGCCTGCAAAAGATCCTAACTGACACGCAGCACTGCGGCAGCTTCGATACCACCTACGACTCGCAACAGCTTCTTCTCAGCACCTGTCACCTCGCGGCAGCAGGCGGCGGGCAACCCGCACCGATTGGTCCCACGACCGTTACCAGCCAGTCTGTATTGGGTGGGAGCGTGACGACCGTGCAGACGCTGCCGGACGCGGTGACGATGCTGCGCGCTATCGCCAACGACACGCTGCTCCTGCTGGTCGAGAACGCCAGTGGTGATACAAGCCAGAACGGTCTCTGGCGCATGAATACCGACGGGACGAGGCTGCTACAATTGAGCAGCGACAAGAACAATACGCAGTCGCTCTGCCCCTTCACACAGTACGCCTGGTCCAACGTCTCGCGTGATGGTGCGTATTACGCCCTGCAAGAGGTTGATCCGCGTACGAACACGTACAATATGTATTACGGCTCCATGAGCGGCGGCGCACCCACGCAGTTCGCGGGCATCACCGGAACGCAATTGCTGCTCGTAGGCTGGACCGATCAATGAGGTCGCTGCACGACAGAGCACCTGCTCCTTGTTACCAACATAGCGAGAGAAGCGTCCTACTTAACATGAAAAAGTTTCTCCTACTCTATGTTCTCCTGATCCTGCTCGCCTGCTTATCAACGGCATGCGCGTCCATTCCTGGCGCAGGAAGTAGCGATCAGGCACCGACCGTGCATATGAGCGAAACGCAGTTTGTGCCGACGAGCATCACTATCAAGAAAGGCGACAAGCTGATGCTGGTAGATGACGTGGCTGTGGTGCATATCATCGCCAACGGGCGCTGGGACAGCTATGGTAATCAGCGGCCCGACATAGAGCCAGGCGCGCCAACCGTGCAGGCGCAGTTCAATGGCAACGATCAGCAATCCATCGGCCCCTTCACCACGGTCGGCACCTTCCACCTGTACTGCACAATTCACATCAATATGAACCTCACGATCATCGTAACACCTTGATGCATGCCTACCCCTTCCCGCTCCGTCAACCGTCATCTGCATCCCGCCACCGGTCATCTGTATCCCGCCAATCGCCATCTGCATCCCGCCACCGGGTAGGGACCGCAATTTATGCCGTCCAGCGATTCATCGCCCTGCCTCAGGGGTGAACCCAGGCCACAAGCGCGTGGAAAAGGTACACGGCGATGAATCGCCGGACGCCGTAAACGGGGTCCCTACCCCAAATTCACAGCAACGTCGTCCACGAAGAAGGAGGTCGTCACCATGCTTGAGGCGGAGGTTCTGCCGCTGAAGACCAGCGTCACCGTCTGACCAGCGGACGCGGCCAGGGCGTGGCTCGCATCGAACGTGACCTGCTGCCATTGACCCTTCGCGTCGGTGTTACAGGCATGTTGCACCTTGCCCACGACCTTTCCGCTACTATTGAGCAACGAAACGTTCAGGGAATCCTTGCAGCTCGCCGCCGTGCGATCCGTCTGCGCATCCCACCAGTAGCTCACCGATACGTGCGACGAGCCGCTCGGCAGGGTGAAGCTCTGGCTGATGACATCGTTGCAACTGCTATAGCCGCACAGATACGCGCTATACTGGCCTGAATGTGGATTGGTTCCATCGACCAGTTCGTAGCCAGCAGCCGATGACTCCTGCCAGGGATCTACGCCGTTCTCAAAGTCGCCGTTCTGGATCAGAGAACCCGATGGTGGTGGCGTCGGCGGCACGCTGGTCGCCGTCGGCGCAGGCGTGCTGGTCGGCGCAGGCGTCGGCGTCGAACCAGGCGTCGGCGTCGAGCTGGGCGTCGGCGTCGGTGTCACGACACTACCACCGGCGAGGTCGCGCGCGATATTGTAGATGTCCGGTGAACCCAGGCCGCTCGCCTCGTCGTAGCCCGCCGTGGCCGGATAGTAGAGGTTGGTGCCGCTGGTCACATCGTGCAATGGCGCGTACGGCTGTTTGGCGCTTGCCAGACTATACAGCAGCGGCGAGGCAAAGCCTGCGCGATCCTTGCCCTGCTTCTGCAAGTACTCGTTGATGAGCGCCATACTGCCCGCCCACAGCGGCGCGGCGGCGCTGGTTCCACCAACCACGACGCTGCCGGTAGTCGGACATCCCGCGGCAGTGACGGTGCAATAGATGTTGTAGCCCGTCTGGGGATCGGCGTCCGCTGAAACGTCGGGCACCTCGCGCTTCCCGTTGCTATACTGGTTGCTGACACCAGGACCCGTCTGCCACGTCGGCTGCTTGAAGAGGCTGCTGATGCCGCCGCCGCCGCCGGAGCCTTCAGGACTGCGCTGCGTGTCGCTTGGGTTGCCCCAGACGCTCTCGCTGCCGTACGTGCCGTTGCTGGTCTGGAGATTTGTGCCGCCGACGCCCGTGATATAGGGATCGCTGGCAGGCGAGTCGACGGCGAGGTTGGTGTCGTTGCAGTCGTAGGCACCGGAGTCACCAGCTGCCGCGAACATGGTCATGCCCTGGACCGAGCCTTGCTTGAAGATGTTGTCCAGCGCCTGCAGTTCGGAGTTGCCGGTCTGCGTCTCGCATTCGCCCCAGCTCGTCGTCATGACCTGCGTCTTGTTGTCGGTCACGATCTTGTTGTAGGTATCGTTGACGCCTTGCGTCGTGTTGGGTCCGATGTAGACGACCTGCGCGGCCTGGGGTGCCATGGCGTCGACGACCTCGATGTCAAGCTCGACTTCGATCGCACCTGCGCCTGCAGCGGTGGTCGCGCCATCGACAAGCTGCGTGGTGACTTTGGGCGTGCCCAGGTTGTTGTTTTTGGCGTAAGTGGTGATGTCGCTCTGCTGAAAACCGTCAAGCTCGAAGACCGCGACCGTCTGGCCGCTGCCTTGAATGCTGGCCTGATGGAGAGGATTGGCGTCGTAGGCACCATTCAGGTCGGTGGGAGCATAGCCAGCGAGCGGCTGCAAAGCGCGCGCGGCATGCTTATTGACATTCTTCGTTGTAGCGTGCGCGCTGAGTGGACGCAGTTTGACGCTGTTGTCCATACCACCGATAGAAAGGATGAGCGAAGAAAGTTGGGATGGCACGCTGGGCGCGTTGGCATTGGCATAGAACTGGCGTGCTCCGATCTTGTAATTGTTGATCTTGACGCCAAAAGCGGTCTGAACGGTCGCGACGCTGACCTGCGCGTCCAGGAAGAGTCCATTGGAGGTCACGTGGCTCACAGCGATGCCCTGTCCGCGCAGATAATCGATCACCTGCTGCTGTTGAGCGGCGGTGGGCGCGAACTCGGCGGAAAACTGCTGTGGCGTCAGAAAATGATGGTAAAGGGATGATTTGGGATTGTAGATATTGTTTAACAGAGTGTCCAGTTCCTGCTGATTGCGCAGTTTCAAGCCTATCGACAGGTCGAGCTGCTGCTGGGAGCTGGCGGTGCCTACATAGTTGGCATATTTCAATAGGGGGACATTCTGGCCGCTGATAGGCACGTTCTGATCGTTGCGGGCGCGGGCAATGTAGGAAATACCGAGGGCTCCTACACCAACCACGATCAGGGCTATCACGACCAGGATACTTCTAGAAATCAAACGCATGGAGTTCTCCAATATTACAAAACACAATACAAGTACAGGTAAAACAATGAGTCCATCACCTGGGGCTATCCCGGTATGTTTAGACAATGACTCATTAAAGATAAACGCGAGCGTGTTGTAGCTTGGGGGAATTCCACAGCTCATTTTCAAAAGGAGTACATATGCAGCAACAGGAAATGGAGTTCTCGCTGGAGAAAGAACTGGCTGAAGGCGAAGAACTGCTGTGGTTTGGGCACCCTGATCCTTCGCGCCGCGCTACGATGGCAGGACCGACGTTAGCATTCATCATTCTTACATCCGTCTTCGGCGTCCTCGGCATCCTCTTCCTGGTAGCCGCGCTCATTATTTCCTTCTTTGCCATAGCAAGCAGGGCGACAGCGGTCGTCTCCCTGGTCTTCTACATTATTGGTGGCACCTTCCTCTTCCTGGCGATCCTCTTTGGTCTATTCGCCACCTTTTTGCGGCAACCTCTCAGGCAAACGGTCTATGGTATCACCAACCAGCGCGTCATTATTTTGAGAAGAGGGGCGACGCTCACCGTCGATTCCTATACTAAAAACGATATTGGACATATTACGCGACGGGAGCGCCCCGATGGTTCTGGCGATCTCATCTTTGCCAATGCGCGCTCGCCATACGGGTATAACTACAATTCCAGCGCTTATGGAGCCTCGTATGGGTACGGAAATATGTCTGGCTCAGGCAAGTTTACAGGCATTCCCAATGTGCGCGCGACTGAGCAACTCTTGAGAAGCACCTTTAAAATTGAGTGGTAACACGCATCTACCTTTCTGAAAGGTGAACGTAACGAGACATTTTTGCCTGTCAAAAAACATTGAACCCATTTTGAGAGTTCAATGTTTTTTGACAGGGGAGTGACGTAGTACAGATACTTGAACATATGTATGCGCTGGCATATAGTTCCAAAGAGTAGAGCGTTCTATTGACCGCTTGCTTTCTTTGGCTTCGTGAGCGGAATGATCACCCTCACTGGATGGACTACCAGAGATGCCAGCATCTCCTTACCATCCTCTACCCCCTCCGACCCGAAGGCATCAGGGGCTACTTTTCGTATGATATTACCAGCACCGTTAATATCGGCATTGATTTTCCGTCCGTCGGATGCGCGATAGAGTCCGCGCTTGACGCGCTTGCCGCTAAACATGTGCTTTTCACCGCCGGTGTTCGGGTCATACACTGGCAACAGGTCCAGGTCTAACAATGACGCTTGTGAAGTGTAGGACTCTTCTGTCACCTGAACGCGAATGCCCACTAACTCCGCTTTATAGGTAAGCATGGCAATAAAGCGTGCATGAGGGATCTGAACAAAGTTCTGGTTGTTCCGCTTGCCCATGTTCGCCTCTTGCTTCCAGGCGTCATTTTTGCCGATCACTAGCGTCCCGATGCCCTCTCTGACCAAGAGATCAATTATTCGCCTACTGGCCGTGTGCAGATAGTGATCAATGCGTCGGTTGCGTGTGTTGGTCAGGCGCTCCATGCGCTGTGTGGTTCCTGTGTGACCAAGCTTGCTCTGTAGCTCTGCTTTCCGCTTGTTGTAGAACTGATTGACACTTTTGACTGGACGCCCGTTAACAATTCTCGCCCGAAAGCCAGGTTTGTTTGATGTTAGCGCTACCAGATTATTCGTGCCAATGTCTATGCCAGCGTAGTACGCAGGGTTCACTTGAGCTTGTTTGATCGCTTGTTCATAGACAATCCCAACGACGTAGAAGCCTTTTCGCGGCACAATGCGGACCTGATCAATGCTTGCCGGGTGTTGTTTGGTCTTGATCTCAAGAGCAAGTTGTGACGGCTTGATGATGCCTCGTTGCAACGTCTTTTTGCCGCCTGATTGCCCTCCGCTGATCGCCTGCATAGTGTAGACGAGCAGATTGCGGCCTTCCGTCTTATGCTTGTACTTTGGCAACTTGGGACGCCCTAGAAACCTGGACGGGTCTTTGTTGTAGGCATCACGCGCTTTGAAGAAGCCTTCCCAATCGTGGGCCAGTTGCATGAGCACTTGTTGACTGACCTTTGCTGGCAAGGCTTTGTATACCTCATGCGACTGCATCCGCCGCTGCACGTCATAGTAGTTGAGGTACTTTCCTAGATGGATGTAGGATTGCCGGACCTCGTAGTTAGCAGCATTATACAGGTTCTTGGACTTGAATGCTGCTTCGTCAATGGCTGCGTAGCGTGGGTCATTTTTCTCAATGGTATGTTGCTCGGTCAGTTGCATACCCGAGTTCTCCTTCTTGACATCCGACCATGCACATTCTTTATCTGAAAAAGGGACAGTGCATGGTCGGATGTCTTGCGCTTATTCCCCTTCTGGATAGAGTCGAGCGCACTTCTCAAAGAGCGCTTCCAGATAGGTTTGAGTCGGATCAGTATCGACCAGATCGGGATGCAGCATCCCTGCCACCTGCCCAACGAGGAAGCCAATTCGCCAGGAGTAGGAAACCCGTTTGCCTGTGAGGTCATCCCTTTCATCGAGCACAGTCTCCAGGAGCATGTCGAGCAGTTCCTGTGCGCTCATCTGCCGCTTGTCGAAATCACATTCACAATAGGCTTCAATGCCATAGCCTAGAGCGGTGAGAAACATCTGGTTGTCGTTGCTGATAGTGATATGGCCGAGTTGAATGTGATCGAGGGTTGGCTCGTTCAATGCAGGTGCAATGGGAATGAGAGATGTCGTCCGTATCTGAGTGGTCATAGTGGTGCGCCTCCTTCGCGCTTGACAGGCGACTCTCATGCAGGTATCATCCCGCTTGAGAGTCTGGGTTGAGTGAACTAAGGCTAGACTCTCATTGCTGACTGGGCGTTCACAGCACTTGGTCAGCATTTCTGCCAAATTCCAATTCCCAAATTCCGGTTTCCAAACACTGATAGGATACCATAGAAAACGGATGCTGTCAATACCAACTTCCAATTACTGATATCCCTTTACTCACTGCACATTATCAAGTACAATGGCATCAACACCAAGATAGATGAGAGAGGCTCTATGAAAGAGGAATACTACACAGCAAAAGAAGCCATGCAGCTATTGAGAAAACCCAGCACCTCTTTTTACCGAGAAGTGAGAGAAGGACGGATTCCTCATAAAGGGAAGCGCCCGAACATGCGCTTCCCTAAAGAAGCTATCGATGCTTTAGCAGAGGTTGATGCAACTGAGGAGGAAGACGAAAAGCTTCGTTTTATACACTCGACCCTTGCCGATGCCTGGACGAAACAAGAGATCACACGCCAGCCTTACGGAGACGAGGACGTTGTGCCATTCAAAACAGTGCTGGAATGGAGAAAAAGAAATGATGATATTTCTATGCATGTAGAGGAGAAAAAAAGGATTCTCGGATGGACAACTTTTCTTCCTTTAGACGAGAATGTCATCCTTGACTTGATACATGATAGGATTAGAGAGAAGGATATTCCTCCACAGGCTATAAAAAAGTGGACAGACGAGCAATTATCAGTGTATATCCCCATCATAGAAGTATTGCCATCAGATAATACAGAAAGAGATAAGAAGGTAGGCGCATTCCTCCTGAGAAAATCTATCCAATGGGCTGTTATGCTTATGATTCAATACGACATTAAAAATTGGTACGGAATTGGAACGACGCTTGAGGGGCAGGCGATACTAGAGAAACTTGGGTTCAGGACACTCACCAATTTCAGTGAAGGTCACAGAAAAGGCTACATGCTTGAAAGTAAGGCTCAACCAGTACGACTTATTCACATGTTTCTGAGATCAGTGGAATGACAAAGACAGTAAAAACAATAGATCACTCTGATTTTTATATTAGTAGCGTCGTCTGATTCAGGGAACACCATTTACAGCATCTGGTCTTCCTTGAAAATATGCAATGAAACGCTATACTTTCAAACGCTGATTTTGTATACTGGTTAGGACAAACTTTTATTGGGGAAAATAGTACACTGCCAACAGGTACCATGAGAAATTTTTGGGGGTAGGGACCAGCTTGAGCGCGTCCGGATGTATCACGTCCTACCCGTCGTGTTCGTTTTCTCATTATCAGCGGGGAGGAAAAGATAAATCACGGGCG
>JALYTQ010000438.1 GCA_030854195.1 Chloroflexota bacterium | reverse complement strand
AATTATGACGAGTACGTCGAGCGCGAACACCTGGGCAAGGCTGCGCGCAGCCTCCTGCCATTCATGATTACCGGACTACGCGTCTGGGACCAGACGAGCGCGGCGCGGGTCGATCACTTCATCGCCAACTCGCCCGTCGTGGCAGAGCGTATCAAAAAGTACTACCGACGCGATGCTGTGGTGATTCCGCCTCCCGTCGAGGCTGGACGCTTCTCCTTTGATGCGCGCACGGTGCCAGAGGACTACTTTCTGGTCGTGAGCCGACTGATTCCTTACAAGCGCATTGACCTTGCCATTGAGGCATGCAATCAGCTTCAGCTGCCCCTGGTCATTATCGGTGGCGGGCGCGACCTGGAACGCCTGAAGAAGCTGGCAGGACCAACGATCCGCTTTATGGGCCGCCTCTCCGATCAAGAGGTGTTGCACTATTATGCTCATTGCCGCGCACTCCTCTTTCCCGGAGAAGAAGATTTCGGCATTACTCCGCTAGAGGCTCAGGCATCCGGGCGACCGGTGATTGCGTACGGAGCCGGTGGCGCGCTCGCCTCGGTCGTAGATGGTGTGACTGGCGTCTTCTTCCGCGAACAGACTGTAGAGAGCCTCACACACACGCTGGCGACCTTCGACGAGCGCCAGTTCAAGCCAGAGAGCATCCGCAATCACGCCCTCGAATTCGATATGCCGCGTTTCCACCGCCGCATCCTACAATTTATCGAAGCCAGGTTCCAGGCAAGAAATTCAGCCACAACGCGTACGTCCAGCAGCGATCTGGTACGCTGAGAGCGCATATTTGCTACGAGAAAGAAGGGTTCAGGGACGTGGAACTACGATCTTATTGGTCTATTATCTGGCGGCGCATCTGGATCGTCGCGCTTGTTGTGATCGTGGTGGCGCTGTATGTCGCGTACGAGGCCAATCATTTACGCACGACGCCGGGCGCGCTGAGAGGCTACCAATCGACCGCAACGCTACGTTTCGGCTTCCAATCAGCGGGAAGCGACCAGAATGTCAATGATTATGTCACCGCCTCAGAGTCGCTGGCCGATGCCTTCACGACGAGTCCGATTCTGACCTCTAACGCGTTTATGGCTCAGATTGTGCAGCAGGTACATGCAGATGCGGGACAGATCGCGCAAAAGTTTGGGTCCAATGCTGACCTGGGCAACCTGCAGGACATGGGCACGATGAGCAAGTCGCTCTCCTCTACGCGTACACACAATATAGTCACCATTACGGTAAACTGGGCGACGCCTGCTGGCTCCTGGGCCATTGCGAATGCAACGAGTGAGCTCCTCACAGCCCACCTCGATCAATACGTGGGCTACGTAGCCAGCTCCAAAACGGCAAACAATCCAGCACAGGTAGCAGCGCAGGCGATAGGCGCAGCGACAGATCCACAGTCCACTACCGGCATCCAGTTCAGCAGGGCGATCCTGTTGGTGATACTGCTGTTTGTAGCACTTATCATTGGCATCGCACTTGCCTTCCTCATCGAGTATCTCGACGATCGTATCCGCGGTCAGGACGAGGTAGCACAGTTGCTGCAACTGCCCGACTACGGAACGATTCCGCCCGCTCCCACGCCCGAAGAGAGCAAGCCATCAGCATAACTACGTACATCAACTTGCACACCCGCATGGGCGGCCTCACGCGCAATCCTCAGGAGATCACCCATGATTTCTTTGCTAACATATTCCTCACCGAAGGTAGTGCATACCTCAGCTGGCACATCACGAATCACAACGGTCGTATTTTCTGGTGCGAGGGTCACGGTAGCCGTTCCTGGCTCGGTTTCACCCCGGCCGCAAAACACACACTGCATTTACTTTTTCCTCCTGGTGCGTAAATGTGGCTCCCATTAAGTTGCCTCTACTATAGTATATGCTACTATTCTTTTCATATTGACACTCCAATGCAGAGCTATTATAGTACAATGGACCCTGGTTAGAGGGGCGGAGAAAACTGTAAAAGTATCTCCGCCTATTTCCATGCATGGGCAAAGTAAGGAGTTTTATCGTGGGCACACATCCGCAAGAGCAGTTCACCTTGCTCACCGACTATGATCCGGACTCGCCCTACGCTGTAGCTTATCAGGCTGTCTATACGAATATCTGCTCTCATTGGGAGAGCGAACACAATAAACAACTTACCATCTCGCTGACCACGCCTGCACCCTACAAAGGGCAGGCGGCGGTCGCGGCCAATATCGCTATTGCCGCGGCGCAGAGCGGCACACCGACGCTTCTCGTCGACGCGGACCTGGGCGCGCCGAGCCTGCAACAGCGCTTCAATTCGGAAGATAGCACAGGGCTCAGCGATCTTCTAAGCAGGGAAACGCTTACAGCGCAGACGGTGACGCCCTACCTGCACAAGGTATTTGTACCCGGTCTGTACGTTGTTTGCGGAGGAAAAGCGCTTTCTCAGGCACAGGAAAGAAGTCGGCTGTTAGCTACAAAGCTACGGGATCTCCTGGTCGCCTTACGCGAGTTTTTAGCAGATATCCAGAGCGCGCCGGGCATCATCATTCTGCATAGCCCACCCGTACTAGCCGGTGCGGGGGCAGCCCTGATAGGTTCGTTGGTAGATCAGACCTTTCTTGCCGTCGCCTCCGGCTTGACAACGCGTACGCAGGCGCTACAGGCGCTGGAGCAATTGCAGCGGGCAAAGGTCCAGGTAGTCGGGACTATTATGCTGGATGCTTAACATTTCTATGAAAAGCGCATATAATTGCTTATACTAAACGAAATACGTTTCTACAACTGAGGAGACTTCACTTATGCAAGGACGACCGGGTCAGGGCCGCGAACCCTG
>JALYTQ010000021.1 GCA_030854195.1 Chloroflexota bacterium | reverse complement strand
GCTTCACACAGGGCACGCTTCTGCAGACAGCCTATAAACGTGTGAGCGGCATCATCCGCCGTCGCATTCAGGATAACTATTCCGGGACGGTCTTCTATGAGCACGAAAACCTGCTGACGGGCATTCTCTCGCTGAATAAAGATCTGCAAGGGACGCGCCTGAAGACATGGCTACAGGAATTATCACAGCAGATGCGCCTGGAGCATAACGTGATTCTCTCTATCGGTATCGGCAATGCCTGCCAGAATACCAACGACTACCGCCGAGGCTTCGCGGAAGCTGAGGAGGCGCTGCAGATGGGGCAGAATATTCAGCAGGACAAGAACGGCGATGCGCGCCTATCGCCCACGGTGACGCACTTCAACGATCTAGGGGTGTACCGCTACCTCTATAAGATCGCGCGCATGGACGATCTGCGCGATGTCTATCAAGACCAGATTGCGCACATCGATACCTACGATCGGCGCAAAAATACCGACCTGCTGATGACTCTGGAGACGTATCTGGAGTGCGCGGGGAACCTCACAAAAACGTCGGAACGTCTCTTCGTTCACCGCAATACGCTTATTCAGCGCCTGGAGCGCCTGCAGTCGCTGTGCGATATCGATCTGCAGGAGCGAGGCAACTGGCTCACCCTCCAGGTTGCGATCAAGGTGTATAAGCTGCGCACCGGAACCGCGTAGCATAAGTGCTCCCACTCCTTCTTCAGAACAGAGGGAGCGGGAGCACTCGTGAGGGCAAATCGCTCAGCTATGGAGGGCGGAGTCGTGCTCACAGGCATGCTCGCGGGGAGCTTCCATGCGGCAGTAGAGCCCATCGCAGCAGCCTTTCTGCCGACCGGAGCTGCACTCGAATTGAATGGTGCTATGGGCGATCTGGTACTTCTCGTTGAGCATCGCATTGAGCGATTGCAGAATCGGCGAGCTTCCACTGGGCGGCAGATCGTCAATCATGACGTGGCAGGAGAGGGCACGCATGTCACCGGTGATGCTCCAGACGTGCAGGTCGTGTACATCTTGAACGCCCCTCACCAGCTTCATGTCATCAACAAGATTTGTTATGCATACGCTCTTCGGCGTCGACTCAAGCAGGATATCCAGCGTCTCGCGCAGCAAGCGCCACGCACCAACCGCGACAATCACCGAAATGCCAACTGAGAGAATCGGGTCCGCTGGCGTCCAGCCGGTCAGCAAGATGATGATGCCCGCAAGGACAACACCAACCGAGGCACCAATATCGCCAAGAACGTGGAAGGTGGCAGCGCGCACGTTCAGGTTGTGGTCATCCTTCTGCAGACCAAAGGCGATAAACAGGTTGACGGCTATCGCGATGGCCGCCGTACCAAACATAATGAGCGGCTGCACCGGCTCGGGATGCTGGAAACGCTGAATTGCCTCCCAGGAGATGGCGACCGCGATCAGAATGAGCAGAAGCGCGTTGAGTAGCGCCGCTACGATGCCGACGCGGTGATAGCCAAAAGTCCTCCGCTCGTCGGCGGGCCGCTCCGCCTGCACGGCTGCAAACCACGCCAGGCCCAGCGCGAACACGTCGGTAACGATGTGTCCAGCGTCGGAGAGGAGCGCCAACGAGTTTGCCAACAGGCCACCAACCACGCCCGCGCAGAGAATGATTAACGTCAGAAAGAAGGCGAGCCGCAGTGTCTTTTTCGCCATGCTATGCGTATGATTATGTCCAGCATGTCCATGGTCAGCATGCCTGGATTTCTGTATAATTGTCGTATTCATACCAGTACTCCACCTTCTTGCTCCTCAGAGCGTGTGGTGGACAGGTCTAAGTTGAATGTTTCGCGCGCGTGGGCCACGCCCATTGTTAGCAACTGGCGAATATGTTCGTCGATCAGTCGGTAGTAGACAACACGCCCGGCCTTGCGCATGGCGACGATCTGCTGATTGCGCAGTACACGGAGCTGATGAGAGATGGTCGTGTCGTCGCGGCCAAGTCCGCTGGCAAGATCGCAGACGCAGAGTTCGCCAGTGGGAGCGCAGAGCAGCGCGTGCACAACCTGCAGGCGTGTAGGGTCACTCAGGACCGAAAAGAGCGCCGCGATGCGCGCAGCATCTCCGCCTGAAAGTACGTTATGGCGCACCGCCCGCACATGCTCGACATGAATAGCGCGCTCCTGGCAGATTTCTTCCTCGGAGATATCAACAGGATGAACAACCATTCCTTCTTCACTTCCTTCTTGTGAATACCTGCACAACCATGCAACTATTATCTGTACTCATTATAGCACCAGGGTCCAAATTTTTCCAGGGTGGTGCAAGCGTCCTGCATCACAGTATCCTCACGCCTTGCATAGAGCTTTCGAGAAATGTTACACTTTAAAGCGTGTCAACATTCTCTGAAAGTAAAAAAGACGCCTGGTGGCTACGCGCGCGGCCCGGACTGGCGATAGTGTATCTGGTGATTGCCCTGGCGCTCCTGGCGCTCAGTGTCACCGGACATCAACGTCTACTCAGTGAGCGTGGTGACAGATTCGGTGGCTTCTTCTGGGCCATCGACACCGACGCGGGGGGAGGCGTTGTTGTCGTCTCCTCGGCTGCCGACCAACCACCATTCGATGTGAAGGCAAACTCACTGACCAGCACGACGCACATTATCGCGATCAATGGTCTGAAAGGTGCCGCCAGTTTCACAAAGGTCTACCAGAAGCTCACACAGGATACACCTGTCACCTATACGATTGCACGCAGCGATAACACAACGTTTACTATCACGCGCCCCACAACTTTATTTACGACGGATATGTGGTGGCAGAACTACGGATTGACGCTGTTGGCCGGGATAAGCTGGCTGGCGGTCGGGGCCGTGCTGCTACTGACCGCGACGGAATGGACGGGAGCGGTCGAGGGGCTGACGCTACTGCCACCGGCGATGCTCTTTCTGCTGGCGAGCCATTGGGGCAATGTGCAGCACGCTTACCTGATGGACCCGGTCGTTCAGTTGCTCTGGATACCATCGTTTGCGCTGCTGGGGGCCGCGTTTATTCATCTCAGCCTGACCTACCGGCCAGCGGCGCTCAATACGGTACGCACGCCGCGCTTCAAGACCGATGGCCTGCCCTATCTGCCGCTGCTCGCTCTCCTGGCCTATGAGTGGGGCTCCTACCTGCTCCTGGGACACGTGCCGCTACGCATCAATCTGCTACTCAGCCTGGGCTACGCGGTCGTCGGTGGCCTGATCAGCCTGAGCATCGGCCTCGGGTCGCTGATTAGCGTCGGACGCCTGCTGCCACAGCTCTATCGACGACGCCAGGGCACGGGCTCCCGCCCAATTCCTTCGCGCATCCGCCAACGTATCGGCGATCTTTTAACGCTGTGGATTGGCGGCGTCGGCCTAGGCTTCTGCCTCGGCGTTTTGCCTATCCTTTTGAGCGGACAGACGCTCCTGCCCCTGCCAATCTTCTACACATTGGTTACTGTCTACCCGCTCATTCTTCTCTACGCCATTCGCTCGCTGCGCCTCGTCGATCGCCTGCACATTACGCTGGAGCAGCGCGAGCAGGCGTTGCGCGAGCAACAGAAGACCGCCGAGGAGCTACGCCTCGCCAACGACGATCTGCATCAGGCAACCTCGCTGCTGCTGCATGCCGACGCCCATCTGCGTTCTATCCTCTCACAGCGCATTCACGACCAGCCGAAGCAGCAGGCGCTGCGCATTCGCTCGCTCCTGGGCCACTGGCAACACAAATTGCGCGTGGAGGCCGAGCGCGATCCCGAGGGCAAAGTCGTGGTCCTGCCTATCATCGAGGCACTGGGCAAGGTGCGCAAGATTAGCGAAGAGTTGGAGGGAGACCTGCGCGGCCTGCAGCTGCTGGTCGAGGATGTCTACCAGCGGCGCAGCCTCGGCCTCAAGCTACACCTGGAAAAGTTGATCCGCGAAGACCTGCCCGCACTCCATCCTGAGTCGCCGCTTAAGGTGCAGCCCGATCTGTGGGCGCTCGACGCTCTGAACCCGAATCTGGAGCAGAATGAAGAGGGGGCCAGGATCGCTGAGGCGATCTCCTATACCATCACACAGGCGCTACTGAACGTCTATAACCACGCGGGGGCCACCTTCGCTACGGTGCGGACGATCTTCGCCGATGGTGTGCTCGAAGTCTACATCATCGACGATGGGCGCGGCTTCGATCCCAACAATATCTCGCCCGAAAAGACTAGCCTCTTCAAAGCTCAGCTCAAGGCGCGCGAGGCCGGTGGCCTGATCGCCGTCAAATCAACTCAGCGCCCGAAGCCGGGACATGGCACAACCGTTATGCTGCGCATCCCCCTACCTGCCACCGATAGGAACAACGAGATTCCAGGCGCTCTCCTACAGCCTGGCAATACAACATCGTAAAAGTACTCATTGAAGGAGCCAGTAAAGAGATCCCGTATAGATACGGTCCTACTCCTTTTCCGTACCTCTTCAATTGAAGCGTTCTCTTTTGCTAGTAATAAAACTTCGCTCACAGTATATACATAAATCTACACATATAAATCTTATAATTCAATAAATTATTGCACGATTTTGCGAAATATGCTATCATATATTCCGCAAAATACTATGCGACCCGCGTCGCTTCCGGGCTGTATATAGGGCGCGAGTGACCTGCAAGGAGATGGCATGATAGTAGATCGTATTGGGCAGCAATTTGGCAATTATCGTTTATTACGTTCGCTGGGACAGGGGGGATTCGCCGAGGTGTACCTGGGAGAGCACGTACATCTTGGTTCGCGCGTGGCGGTGAAGGTGCTGCACACGCGGCTCATCGAGCGGGAGCAGGAGCAGTTTCTACGCGAGGCGCGCACGATCGCTTCCCTCGATCATCCAGCGATCGTGCGTGTCCTGGACTGCGGCGTTGAGCATGGCGTCCCCTTTTTAATCATGACCTACGCTCCCTATGGCTCATTGCGCCAGCTCTATCCCAAGGGCAAGCGTCTCCCCCTGTCGGATATTCTCGCGTATGCCAGTTCAATCGCTTCGGCGCTCTCCTATGCCCATGATCGCAAATTGATTCATCGCGATATCAAACCGGAAAATATTCTGTTGGGACCCAGGAAAGAGGTACTACTGAGCGACTTCGGCATCGCAGTTATCTCTTCTTCATCAACGTCACAGAGCTCCGCAACGACCGCCGGGACAATGGCGTATATGGCACCGGAACAGATTATGGGAAAGGCACGCACGGCGAGCGATCAGTACGCGCTGGGCATTGTGATCTACGAATGGCTGTGCGGCGAACTCCCCTTCCAGGGCACATTCCTTGAGGTATGCACCCAGCATCTCTATGCACCTCCACCACCACTGAGCGAGAAAGATGTAACCGTCGCACCGGCGCTGGAAAAGGTCGTTTTGAAGGCACTGGCCAAAGAGCCTGCCGCGCGCTTCGCCAGCATCCAGGAGTTCGCTGAGGCCCTTGAGCAATGCATACAGCCATCTGTTTCTCATCGTTACTCAACCGATATGATGGTGCCCTTCTCACCGCTCTCTCGCCCATCCGACAAAGGAGTAAAATCATTCCAGGCAAAAGACGCTGTGACGACGATCTCTTCAACGCGCCGCCGCCTGTTGTGGATGCTTATCACCATTGCCTGCCTGCTCGTGATGACGCTACTCGTGCTCTCGCCCACCTTCCTGCCCCAACGCCCGGTAGCACCGACCGCTACCCCATTTTCGGCGCGTATCGTCGTGCCGCAAGCGACGACAAAGCCGCCACGCGCAACACCTGTCCCTTCGATCAGCGTACACCAGGTAACGCCGACGGCCACCCCTGCACATACCGTCTCGCCCACTCCAGCGGCTTCAGTACAGCCAGCAAGTACACCAGCCGCGACACCCACGGAGGCGCAACCCAGGGCTTCTCAGTTCGCGCCAACCGCGCCAACGCCGACCGCGCAGCCACCCGTTGCGCCAACGCCGACCGCGGCCCCTACACTAGCGCTACAGGTCTCTCCGTCATCCTTGACGGCAGGCTCGTCCCCTACCTGCTCCGACGACGGGGACGAATGGGTGTGTAAATTGACCTTAACGGCCTTGGGTTCTGCGCCCGGACGACTTAGATGGTCTATGGCGATCTCTGGTGGCATGGCGGGCGTGTCAACGAATATTTTACATGGTCGCTTGAGCGTAGGACAGAGTCGGGAGTTGACGATTTATGTTCCAGATACCTCGTCCGATGGTGGGTGTAGCAACGCCTCTTTTGTCTTTTCCGGCTCATTTGCTACCGTGACGGTGCCCTGGACCTGCTCTTCTTAGTCGCGGGCCAGCGGCTCCTTGCGTAAGCCCGCGTAAGCTTCGTAGGCATGGGCCAGCAGGACGCGGCGACCGGGATCGCTGGGAGCGCCTTCGATCGCGAAGAAGTTGTAGAGCTCGCTGACAAGGTTCTCCAGCGGCCCGATGTTGGGCATACCTTTTGCGTTGAAAAAACCCATGCGCATGGCGATGTCGTCGTTGCTGAGTCCCTGAGCGATCAAGGCAACGCATTCCTCCTGCCTGGGCGTCAGGCGTTGACCATGCAGTCGCTTCAATAAATAATTGAGCACCTCGGGATCAATAAAGGTCTCGCGGCGATACACCACCGTCTTCGCGATATGCTCAAGATACGCGGGCTCCATGTTTTCGAACAGCGCGTAGCCGTGCAGGCCAGAAGATTTGCCGGAGCGCTGACCGCGTGGCGTACCGCGTCGCGTATATTCACGACGAAACACCTCGGCGGCCAGCGTCCAGCTCGGATCTTGCGTATAGATCACGACGCGTAGACCGGGTGCCATGGCAAGCAGTGTGCGTCCCAGCTCTATGCCGTTCTCGTTTCCCAGGCGCAGATCGGACAGGATCAGCCAGCCAGCCATATCGGACTCCTGCTCCTGGCTCAATGCCTCTACGAGTTTGATAGCGCCCTCGGCATCCCCCGCCTGTCCGCGCAGGCGCAGGTGTGGCGTCTCATTCACAAACTCGCATACTCCACGGCGCTTGATTAGCGTGTCATCAATCACGATGACGGGAATGGTTTCACTCATAACACTCTGTAGTATAACATTACCAGTAGTAATAAAGAGTACTCATATACACATCTTCACAACATCGCGTGATGGAAGATCGAAGTGCGGCACTACAGCTCCGATCAGCGCGGCGTCGCTCCCCAGGCGCGCGGGCACGATCTCGACGACGCTATGCCTCTCGACAGCTAGAGTCTGGTTAGCCAATACGCTGCGCAGGCGCACCAACAAGAGATCATTCGCACTGAGGAGAGCGCCGTTGAGAATAAGCATCTCTGGCTCGAAAAGGCCGATATACTTTAGAATAGCGCTTCCCAGCCAACGCGCAAGTTCGCTGTAGATCTGCAGCGCCACGCTATCGCCGCGCTCCGCTTCCTCCGCCAGCAACTGCGCGCTGAAGTACTCGCGGTTGAGCAGGCGCTGCGTCAGGCTGGTCTCATCGCCGCGCCGCAACGCTCGCTGAACCATCTTCTGCATGGCATCGGTTGAGACCAGGGTGTTGATGCACCCACGCTTCCCACAACTACAGCGCGGCCCGCTGGTCGCCAGCGGGAGATGACAGACGTGGCCCATGTAGCCCCGTTCGGATCGCTCAAGCTGCCCATCCACGACCAGCGCGGCACCGATTACCGCGTTGACTGTGAGGAAGAGCAGGCGCTGAAAACCCTTGCCTGCGCCAAAACGATGCTCGCCCAGAAGCGCCGCGTCAACGTCCACAAGCAACTGAGCAGGCAGATGGTAGCGCGTTTCGAGGTAGTCACAGAGCGGGAAGCCGTTGAGCGAGGGCAACAATGAGATATTGAGGGGACGCCGCTGGGCGGCATCGAGGGTGCCAGGAATGCTCACGCTGATGCCACAGATAGTCAGACCATCTGCCCGTGCAGCGGTCAACATGTCATCAATAGCACGCACATATGGGTCAAGGGTTGCTGATGCTGGACGCCCCCTCAGCGTCTTCGCGTGCGCGCGTTGTATCACTCGTCCGTACTGATCAATGAGCGCAACGGCTGTCTTCCCGCCACTGACCTCTACACCGACCGCGACACGTTTCTCCCTATGCATCGGCTGGCACCTGCGATTCCGAATTCTAGCATTTATCTAGAACATTTGTTCTTGTTATAACAGGTCTACAGCAATAGATACGAGGACGCTAACACAGTTTATGTAATCAAAGTATAGCGAGCCTTTAGAACGTTTGTCAAGACATTTGTTTGAGACATTTGTACCAGGGTAGAAGCGGAGACACGAATTGCGCGGTGGCAATCTCTCTTTCGACGTGGTACAGTAGGACAATGAGCATTTTAATAGCACAATTGCAGAGTAAGCAAGGAGAGTAACTATCGTGTCTGGAGCTTACAGGCCTGAAGATAGACGAGGGCAAAAGCCGTCAAAGTCCCCCATTCTCGGCCAGGGCCACGGGCTGTCCGACGAAGAAGGCCAGATGATTCAGCAGATGATCCGCGAGGAGCAACATACTTCGCGTGAACTTTATATTCCACAGGAGGACCTGTCCAGCGAGGCAACCACGCAACTATCGCCCGAGGCTGAGCGCGTGATCGAGGCCAGTAGAGTGTACCAGGTGCTCCAGATGTTCAACCGCGACTACCTCTATGGGCAGGGCCGCTTCGACGAATACAAGGACGGCATGCTCCTTAAGTGGGGCGATGGCTATTCGCGCAAGCATATCTGGATGACGGTCGAAAACGGCAATCTGGTCTTCGAGACCAGCCATTTCAAGAAGTGCGACAAGCCCTACTGCGATGGGCACCGTCATATCCTGACGCCCGATCTCTACGGCAATATCGATGTGATCAATCAGGAGCTAGGAGATCTTTTCCGCCGCCCGGTCTACGAGCGCTCAGAAGATTAGGATAGAGAAAACATTGGCTATCAGCATTCTCGCCTTAGAAAAAGACCTCTTCTTCTCCGTGAAGATACGCGACACATTGCGCCATCACGCTATGGAGGCGACGACGGTACGCACGCTCGCCGCCTTCGAGCAGCGCCTGACGGGGGACGAGCCTCCGCAACTGGTCATCATCAACACGGCCACGCCCGGCGTTGATTGGGAGGCCGCGATCCGTTCCGCGCGTGCTCAGCATATTCCAGTGCTCGCCTTCGGTTCGCACATGGACCTTGAGGCGCGCGCGAAAGCGCTACAGGCGGGAGCGCAGCGCGTCGTCGCCAACTCAAAGTTCACAAGCGACATGCCGGGCCTGGTCGCCCGCGTGCTGAACACATCGCCGGGTAGTACAGAGCAAGCTGCGGATGACACAGAAGAGTAAGCTCCATAGAGCTATACCTGATAGAGCTATACCTGTGGCACAAACATTCTCTGTATTGCGCGATAGCCGAACGGAACAAACAAGAGGCCATAGCCTAGAGGACGTTTTTCGTAGGCAAAATCCCTGCGCCGGTAGCTCCAACGCTCGCGGAAAAAGGTCCTATGGGAGGAATGAGGGGGTGAGATGATCTGTCGAGTGGAACGATAGCGCGGTCGATGGGCAATACGTCGGCTCATGCAAACTGCCTTTCTTAAAGATAGCTTTTCTATCTCAAATTCTAGCTTCCTGACGAGCGAGAAATACGTCAAATACGTCGTAGACACATTCTCTTTTACTATCATATACAATTTTTTCCCAAAGTGCAAACATCTCTATTGCATGCAGGCCAAAACACGCGAAAAAGCAGACAGAATAGAACCTGACTGTCGACGTTATATCAGGTTCTGCCCTGTCTGCTTTTACTTGTATGCTTGCTCTTTTAGTGGCCGCAACCGCAACCACGAGCCTGACCACCGTCATCAGCGGTCTTGAAGGAGTGCCCACAGCCGCAGCTTGAGACAGCGTTTGGATTGTTGACCGTAAAGCCAGCGCCCATCAGACTGTCTACATAATCAACTTCACTCCCGACGATGTAGCCATAGCTCATCTCGTCGACGAGCACCTTGAAGCCCTCCACCTGGATGCTGGTATCGCCCTCTTGCTCTTCGTCAAGGGTCATACCATACTGGAGTCCTGAGCAACCACCACCAGCGACGAAGACGCGCAGGCCAAGACCAGGCTCGTTCTCCTGCTGGAGAAGTTCGCGTACTTTGTCTGCCGCGGCAGATGTCATAGTTAATGTCGGTGTCTCAATCGCTGATTCCTGGATTCGCTCGATCATTGCTTATTCACCTCTCAGGAGGGGCATGTATACAAACCCCTCAAGTACAGTTGTAGGAGTAGATAGAAAATCTGGATATCCTCCAGTGCTTCACATGTAGAACAGTATATCCTACAAAAAATGAAGCGTCAAGGCGGGAAGCGCACAGCACTCCCGTTATAAACCAAAACGCTGCTGCACCCTGATAATATTCCCGAGCAGTGATGGGGCATCGGGAGGCGTACCAAAGAGGGTTTCGTTGCGGTGCTCCTGCCCTCCTGCCGCCAATCTGGTGATGATATTGGAGGCCGACCAGCCCTGCGCCATGAGATGCGCCCCCAGCGCGCTGATGATGGGCGTGGCGAACGACGACCCGGACCAGTCAGCCCAGCCACTACTATTCTGCTCGCCGCCGGGAAAGGTGGGCGCTAAATAAAGGCCGCGTATGGCGTCCGGCAGGGCGTTGGTATCGGTCGCCCCGTAGCGCTCGCCGCCAAAGGTGGCTACCCCCGAGTCCAGCGGAGGGACATTGGCGGCGTTGGCGAAGGTCGAGGGCATAAAGGCGCTATTGACCGAGGTGACGCTGAGGGTACTTTCGTAACGGGCGGGCGCGCGCGGCGGACGTGGCGGCAGACCCTGCTCGCTCGCGCTGCTCGAGTCGTTTCCAGCCGCAGCGACGATAAGCGCGCCGTGGATGTACAGGCTTTCAAATAAGAGGCGCAGACCCTCTTCAATATGGTTCAGCACACGCATCACGCCATTCAGTTGCGTCGCTGTCCATTGCCGATTCTCGAACCAGATATATGGAAGCCGCCGGATGTCTGGCATGATCGTCAGGCTAAGGTTGATGACGAGCCGCCGGATGGAACCGGAGACCATTTCGCGCTCAAGGTCGGTGAGGGCGGCGAATAGGCTATACAGGTCGCTGCCGCCATAGTCGTTGAGGACGCGCACCAGGCGAATACGCGCGCGCGGTGCCACATCGCGCAGCAGGCCCACAACCGAGACGCCGTGGTCAGGCATGACGTAATAGCGCGCGTCGCTGGAGTAGCCGCGCCCGGTCCGCACATCATTGATCAGCGGATAGCGATCATACTCGACAGTGAATGTGCCATCCTCGTTGCGCAGTTCGGTCGCCAGGCGCTGCAGGAGCCAGTTGCGCCGCCATTCCGGTCGCGTGGCGGCGCTGCGAATACGATCGGGATGCGGCGCGGTATCCAGGACGGCGATCAGTACGTCATCCGCGCCCCTTGAGTCCAGCGGAATACCCTGATCCAACAGCCTGACATGCCAACCAAGCAGCGCGTTCCCCGGCGCGGACATATCCAACGTTGGTGCAGGCCGTGGGGGTAGCGCTGGTCCCCCATCGCCATAGAAGAGGGGTGCAGCGGTCACCAGCCAGTTGGGCATGGCGGAGACGATATGCAGTCCTACCTGCGCGAGATGCTCAAGATGGCCTTGCAGGTAGGAGAGCGCCAGCGGCAACGGATCGCTCACCGCCGGATCGCTGTGGCGCGCGTGAAAAAAGATAGCGATGAGCGGCTGCTTGCGATGTAGGCCAAAAATAAACGAACGGCGGCGGACAGGCGGCATTCCCGGCGTATCGCTCCACCGCCCATAGCTACCGTAGGACTCTAGCGCGAGATGATACTGCGCCAGAAACTCATTTAACTGGGCACGCACCTGCTCAACTACTACCTCCTGTGCATCATCGCCAGGGATGCGCGGCAAGCGAACAATCACGACCATTTCACCGGGAACCCAGTGAAATAATTCCTCCGGGGTTCCTATAAACTCTGTTGAACTACGAGACATGCACGAAAATCCCCCCACTGTTGTCATCGCGTATGTGCGGTGCTGCTTGCTCTGGTGGACGCAGCATAGGTCGAAGCGAAAAACGTTTCCTGGCGTTGTATTATATCTTAAAGCAGAGTAAGAGACAAACAGTCCCTGGACGATCTGCAAGAATCGCTATGCGCTCCTGTCTGCTATAATCGTGAATGATGCGTGAGCATTATCTAGAGGCACAAAATAGAGGCAACACAACTTCGTCACATTCACAGGGAGTTTACAACATGTATAGCCAGCGTCTCTGCAATACGCTCATTGAGCTAGTACGCATTCCGAGCACATCGGGTCACGAGGAACAGATACGCGCATATCTACAGCAACAACTCGCGGACCTGGGACTCACCTCGTCCGTCGATGGCCTGGGCAACCTCGTCGCCACGCTTCCCGGCGAGGGCAGGCCGCTCCTCCTCAACGCCCACATGGACCGCGTTCCTCCTGGGCTTGGGCACGAGCCAGTTCTGCGCGCTGGCTTCCTCTACAGCGATGGCACAACCAATCTAGGAGCCGACGATGCCGCCGGTATTACCGTCATTCTAGAGGTGCTGAAGCGTACCCTTGAGCAACAGCTTCCTCACCCACCGCTCGTGCTTGTCTTTACAGTACAGGAGGAGGCGGGCATATGTGGAGCAAATGGCTTCGATGGTTCAGCATGGCACATCGCCGATGGCATCGTCTTTGATAACGCCTTCGAGGCTGGCGTGGTCGTCTCACAGGGGGCCGCCTACGAGGCATTCGACGTGAAAATCTCTGGTCGCACGGGGCATCCAGGCAAGGACCTCGCGCAAACCGTCAACGCGCTCGCTATCTTTCGCGCCGCCGACTATCCCTCCGGCTCGCTGGCTCACGATCAGACGCGCATCAATATCGGGCGCATCAGCGGAGGGAGCGCGCGCAACGCCGTGCCCGATCATCTCATCCTCGAAGGCGAACTGCGCAGCTTCGAATCTCAGTCTGTACGCGATGGCTATAAGCAAGCCATACGTACCAGCTTCGAGCAAGCGGCGCAACGCTTCGGCGGTCGCTGCGAAGTCACCTTCAAGACGCATTCCACGGGCTACGCCGTTGATACAGACGAGCCGCTCTTAAAAACCTACCAGGCCGCCCTTGCCCGTCGCGGAGCAACGCTCGCGCTCAGGCCCACGTTTATCGGCAGCGATGCCAGCGGCTTCCGCTCTTCGATGCGCGTCTTTACGGTCTCTACAGGCGTCGTCAACGAACACTCGGTAGAGGAATACGTGGCCCTGGAGCCGTTAGAGCAACTGGTAGAGGATACGCTCCTGGTATTAGAATTGTGGCAGGAGGAGCAAAGCTAATGCATGACTCCCAGTATGATCGCTCCATGCAAAATACCCATAGTCAGGACTGGATCACCAAAGAAGTGCGTCATGCCGTGCGCGATGGTGCCAGGGGTGAGGCTGCGTTTACCGATCACAAAGATGATGGCAATAATGCCAAATAAGACCGCCGAGCTGAGGCCATAAAGAAGCGAGTAATGCAGTCCGACTATACCATGATAACCACCCATGAAAATTGCCGAGGCGATGACCTGGAGCCAGGTCGGAATACCGCCGCGTCTCAATTGTTCCATAAAAAAGCCGCGCATCGCCAGTTCTTCGCCGAAGGCCAGGAAAAGCCCGATAAGCATCATAAGCGGGCGCTCCCAACTGAACGTCAGGAAAGTTTGCAAGGGATGAGGTTCCCGAATATACGACGTAACTACCCAGAGCGCGCCATAGATAATAGCGATGATGATAGCGGTCACCGTCGTTGGACGCCCCCACCCCAGGTCAAAGAGCGTTTCGCCATGCCTGCGCTGCCAGAGCACAATGAGGCCCACGATAATGACCATCGTGATACCAAAGCTGATATCCAGGTAGAATGAGGCCAGGAGAAGATTGTTTGACATCGTGCTTGCCAGATAGTTAGTAAGCAGGCCAAAATTGAGCAGGCCGAGCAGCAGCCAGAGCAGGACGACGATGCCGAGCGCATTACGCCAGGCGATGCGTGGCGAGAGTGAAGGTGCCGGTGTTGATGTGGCAAGAGTGTGTTGGTTCATGCATGTGCTCCTTTCATCTAAAAGCCTTCTCGTTCAATTGGAATTTGCAATTCGGTAAGCGGTTCGCCTTCCTGCGGAGGTACGCGCAGGTAGACACAGCGACCTGGGCCAATGCTATAGCAACCATTGGCCTCTATCCAGGTCATAAGAGCAATATGGGCATCCCACAGCCCGTCGTAGTCGCCCTGGAGCAGCAAGCAGGCCATCGTACTGCTCCCCGGCAATTCACGCGTAATCACGCGGTCGGACGGGAAAAGTGCCGCCTTTGCTAGCAACGACGGTTCTACCTCCATAGCCATCTCGATGTCGATACGCTCGTTCTGGCTCTCATAGGCTGTTTCATGATAGATGCTGCACCAGCGACCACTGATCGTGCCGCCCTGCCGACTAATCCAGGTGTATACCTCAAAGGCAAGTTCGCGGCATTGCTGATAGGGATCATTCGTGATGGGGATAATTCCGCGTGCGGAGGCAATAGTCTGGGGTTCAACCGGCTTCACGAGGATATCATAATCACGCGACAGATCTTCTCGTTCGATCTGTCGCAGGCGCACCTTGACCCGTTCCAGGCGTTCCTGTTCCTCCTGAATCAGATTCGCCAGTTCCGCCTCTTTCAGGCGCAGCATACCACGAATTTCGGTGGATGGGAGGTTCTCGTTCAGTATGGAGCGGATCTGATTCAGGGTAAAGCCCAGGTCTTTCAGCGCCAGAATACGATTGAGTCTGGGTAGCTGGTCTATAAGTAGCGGTAACTGGTAGTGGCATGCACCTGTTCCGGCTTAAGCAGGCCAATTTCATCGTAGTGATGCAGGGTTTTGACCGAAACGCGCGCGATTTTCGCGAAATCGCCAATCCTGAACATAGCGTCTCTCCTCGCTGCGACAATGTCGTAGTAGTGGTCTTGCTGGTACGACTATACAACACTCCGGTTGCTGGAGGGTCAAGAGTGTTGTGTGGTAATGGCAAGGATCAGCGAGGAACTTGTAGAGGAAGACAGGAATTTAGAGGGAGATAGGCAGGTGGCTGACTAACAGCCGCATGTTTCCTCCTCGCCCGCGCGGGCCTTCTTTTCGCTCTTGCTATTCTTGTTCTGCTTGCCGTTCTGGTTAAAGGCGTAATTGACGAAGCCGAGCATCCAGCACGCGGCAATGAAGCCCCAACCCAGCCCTATGCTGGCTCCTTCGCTCCCTTTTGTGACGCCCAGGAACAGCGCCAGCACTAACAGGCCAAACAGCATGACCAGCGCAATGACCGAGACGATTGCCAGTAGCAAGCGCGCATGTAGGAACGTGTTTCTCTCCCGTTCCAGCTCGCCTTTCATTCTGCGCACCAGCATATCCGCAAATTGCTCGTCGCTCTCGTCGCTGAGCTTCTGCCCACGCTCGCCGATGCCCTGGTAATTCTCGCCCTCGTAGCGACCATAATATTCTGTCTGCTGCATGGTTGTTTATTCCTTCCATCTCATAGAGAGGTGCCTGTACATGATTACTTTCCTGTTACGATAAAGAGAGTGAAAAGGTTCGCACTCTCCAGGCCCAATGCATAGGCATAAAATCGTGTCGCGACGTGTTACAATAGATGAAATATATTCATGTCTAATACAAAGCGAGGGACACATAGTATGGCACAGGTTTATGGCGTTATCATCATCGGCTCCGGGCCAGCGGGCTATACCTCGGCGATTTACGCGGCACGCTCCAACCTCTCGGTCCTGATGTTCCAGGGCTACCAGTTAGGCGGCCAGCTGATGCAGACGAGCGAGGTGGAGAACTATCCAGGCTTTGAAGAGGGCATTCTGGGGCCCGAGATGATGGACAAGTTTGAGCAGCAGGCACGCCGTTTTGGGGCGGAACTGATGCCGGAGGATGTTACCTCGATCGATTTCAGCAAACGCCCATTCACGGTCTGGACCGATTCCGGTCAGTATCAGTCCGAGGCCATTATTATCGCGACGGGCGCGAGCGCGAAGTGGCTGGGTCTGCCCAACGAGAAGCGCTTGCAGGGTCGCGGCGTCACAGCCTGCGCAACCTGCGACGGCTTCTTCTTTAAGAACAAGGATGTCGTGGTGATCGGCGGCGGCGATACCGCGATGGAGGAGGCGCTCTTCCTGACACGTTACGTCAACCATGTGACGCTGCTTCATCGCCGCGATACCTTCCGCGCCAGCAAGATTATGCAGGAGCGCGTGCGCAAGAATCCCAAGATTGCCGTCTTGATGGAGAGCGAAGTGATCGACGTACTGGGCGAGCAAGCCGTGACGGGCGTGCGTATACGCAATACGCGCACGAATGAAGAGATGAACCTGGAGGTACAGGGCGTCTTCCTGGCAATTGGCCACCAGCCCAACACCGATCTTTTTAAGGGCATCATCAATATGGATGAGGTCGGCTATATCGTCCCGGTTGAGCACACGATGACCAATATTCCTGGCGTCTTTGCCGCTGGCGATGTTACCGATCATCGCTACCGCCAGGCTGTTACCGCCGCTGGCGATGGCTGTCGCGCCGCGATCGATCTAGAACGCTGGTTGGAGAGCCAGGGCGAGCACGTCGGCGTCGAGAACTGGGGTTAATCCTTCTTCATATAACAGGCCCATCCTGATAAAGATGGGCCTGCCTCTCTTTATGCCCCTCTTTACTCCTATTTACCTCGATAACATCCCCTTCCCTTCTCGTATAAAATACGTAATAGTGCAATAAAAAATACGTAGAATTAAGTATATACAGAGATGAATTGGTATGATACTATGGTTGCGCTTTGAAAGAAAATCTGTGGCGCATTGCGGCCCATATAAGAGAGGTGCAAATCATGGACATTCCCGAAAAGACAGGAGCTATCAGCGCGGATGCCCCTTCGGCGCTCCGTCCCGTTTCTCTCTTCGAGCAGATCAATATCAACGTCTTCTGGCTGGCAAACCAGTTCCATTGGAACGCGATTATCGCGGTCATCATTCCTAGCATGGTCGCCAAACTCCTCGATCCCACCCGCAAGGATATTAACCTGCCGCTGGTAGTGATCTGGGGCACGCTCGTCGCGGTCGTCGTCAATCCGCTGGTCGGAGCGTTCTCTGACTACGCGACCTTCCGCCTGGGTCGCCGCCGTCCTTTTATGCTTATTGGCACCGTCGCCAATGTGATCGTCCTGGTCTTTTTCGCCTTCACGCCAGCGCTCAATCGCGACATCCTGCTCTTGAGTATGGCTGTGCTCTTTTTCTTGTTGCAGTTCAGCAATAATCTGGCGAACTCGCCGTGGAGCGCGATCATTGCGGATAAGGTGCCGGTGCAGCAGCGCGGCCTGACCGCTGGCATCAATGGTGTCTGCCTCCTGCTCGGCACGGCCCTCGGCTCGGTCGTGGCCGGTCTTATCGTCAATAAACAGGACCCGCTGCCAATGTATAAGAACCAGATCGTGCAGATCTTCCTGCTCATTGCGGTAGTGCAGACGCTGGTTGTGGCCTATACGATCCTGACGGTCAAAGAAACACCCTTGCCACGAGAGCAGCACGTTGCCTTACAGCTGCGCCCGTTCCTGCGCAAGTTCTTCTTCAAACCCTCGCGCTATCCCGACCTCTCCTGGGTTCTGTTGGCACGCCTGCTGATGATGATGGGCATCTGGGGCGTCTTCTATTTCTTGCAGTACTATGCCGATGATGTCCTGCACGTCGAGGGCGAGCAGTTCATCGGCGGCGTCTTTCTCCCCGTCCTGCTGGGGGCCGCGCTGCCAACCTCGATTATCGCAGGCTGGGTGTCGGACCGCTGGGGACGCAAGGGGCTGGTCTATCTGGCGGGCACGGTGATGACGGTCGTGTGTATCCTCTTTATTGTGCTCCAGAATCCGACTGGAGCTCTGATCGCCGCTGTCTTCTTCGGTATCGGGTATGGTGCCTATACCAGCGTCGACTGGGCGCTCGTCACCGATGCCCTGCCACCAACCGATGAGGCGGGAAAGTTCCTGGGCATCTGGTCGGCGATGGGCATCCTTCCACAGGTCATCGGCATTAGCATCGGCGGCGTCCTGCTCCAGGCGCTGCAAGGGATGCCCAACCACTTCGGTTATACAGTGCTCTTTCTGGTGACAATCGTCTATTTCGCCCTCGGAACTGTTGTGATTTACCAGGTTAAGGGTGTAAAGTAAAAACGCGCTATATGTATGCAAAATTGTCAAGGGAGCATTTTAGGGCTCATGATACTTTTTGGTGAACCCCTGGTAATCCGATGAAAACTTGCTACACTGTCCTCATTAATTTTGAGGAGAAGTCGCAAAGGAATGCCAACCACCCCTTTACTCCCATTGCCTGACGGGCTAGACATCACTTCCATGAGCGTGACTGAGGATGAATTACACATTCGTGTCACTTCAAATCGCATGAGTTCACTTTGTCCACTTTGTTCAACCTCATCGTCCGCCATCCATAGTTACTATCGACGCAAACCACTCGAACTTCCCTGTGCAGGCAAAGCGGTTCGCCTCTTGCTTTCCGTGAAGAAATTCTTCTGCCGTGTGGAAGCCTGTCCACGAAAAATCTTCACGGAACGGCTTCCAGAGCTGATTGAGCCATCATCCCGACTCACGACGCGTCTGCGAACGATCGTGCAAGCCATTTGTGCGGCATTCAATGCCAAGGGTGGTGCCCGTTTAGGAGCACAAATGGGTATTCATCTGTCGAGAATGACGTTTCTGTTTTCTCTGCTTCTCCTGCCACCTCCGTCGGTGGGCCATGTGGAGGCAGTCGGGATCGATGATTTCGCATGGGAACGAGGGAAACGGTATGGAACCGTCATCATTGATCTTGAAACTCACGACCTGCTTGACCTGCTTCCAGATCGAGAAGCCGAGAGCGTCAAGCAGTGGCTTTTGGCTCATCCTGAAATTAAGATTGTGAGTCGAGATCGTGGGGGAGCCTATGCTGACGGAGCCGCTCAAGGCGCTCCACAAGCGCGACAAATTGCGGATCGGTGGCATGTGTGTAAAAACTTAGGGGATGCTGTTCAAGACTATCTTATTCGCCAACATATCCAAATGCCACCATCTCCTTTGCAAAAAGTTACCGTTCAAGAAGTTGCCACTGTTTGTGTGCCTCTCCCACCGCCAAACCCCATGCCATGCCACTATGCCTCCCGAGAGAAACGAGAACGCAAGCAGGTGGTGGTTGACCAGGTGAAACACCTACACGAGCAGGGAGACAGTATCCATACAATTGCCACCGAGCTTCATCTTGCCCGCAATACCGTTCGTCGCTATCTCCGTCTGGAAGGACCAGTTCAGCCAACGCCACGTACGCGAAGGCTGAGCCAACTCGATCCGTTTTATGACTATCTCACCGAGCGCTGGAATGATGGCTGTTCCAACGCTCACCAACTTTTTGCCGAACTTCAGGAAAAGGGCTATCGTGGAGGGGAAACGACCGTGCGGAGCTTCGTCACACGCCTGCGCAAAGGATTATCAGGAATGGCTCGCCCTCCAAAGCATGCCAAACAGGCAGACGCGTCATCGGCTTCTCCAACCTCACCAAGAGAGCTTCGTTGGCTTCTCTCCAAGCGAGAAGAGGAGCTCACATCGGAAGAAAAAAGCGATCTGGCGCGGCTTCTAGAGAGTTCTCAGGAAGTGATGATCGTGCACCGATTGCTCCAGTCGTTTCTTCACATGCTCCGCGAGCGTCAGCCCGAACAGCTCAACGGATGGATGAAGCAAGTACGTGAAAGTGGCATCAAAGAACTGGGCAGTTTTGTGGCGGGCGTGGAGCGGGATTATGATGCGGTTCGAGCTGGACTGACTTTTCATTGGAGTCAAGGGCCGGTTGAAGGAACCGTGAACAAGATCAAAACACACAAAAGGCTCATGTATGGACGTGCCGGTTTCACTCTGCTTCGCCAGAAATTGCTCCACCTCACATGACTATTGAGAGGGGTTCACCAAAAAGTATCATGAGCCCATTTTAGCTTGACAGTGCGTATTTCCATAGGATATACCTCCATTATACGAGTGAATAATTCCGCGTGATGAAAATGAGAGAAAGGAAAAAGCTCCATGCTGCGCTTTGACCTGAATATTTCCATTCTCCTGAAAGAGGTTCCGTTTTTAGAGCGCTTCGCGCGTGCCGCCGCGCTCGGTTTCACGGCTGTAGAGTTCTGGTGGCCGGGCAACGAAACGCTCGCGGAGGTTGCCCAACAGCTCCAGGAGACCAACCTCAAGGTCGCGCTGCTGAACATCGATGCAGGCGATATGGCGGCGGGCGAGCGCGGCTACTGTAACGACGCTCACCAACAGGAACGCTTCCGCCAGCAGGCTGAGCTGGCTATCGACTTCGCGGCCCAGATCGGTTGTCCTCAGCTCAACGTCCTGGTTGGCAACATGCTGGCTGACCGGAGCCGCGAGGAGCAGCTGGACACGGTGCGTGAGAATCTGGCCTGGGTGGCGGAACGGGCGGCCAGGGCGGGTCACGGCGTGGTTGTCGAGTCGCTCAACGCCTTTGAAAGTCCCCGCTACCTGCTCACCAACACACGCGATACGCTGGCGCTATTCGCCGAGGTGAAGCATCCTAATCTCAAGTATCAGTACGATATCTATCATATGCAGCGCATGGAGGGCAACCTGATCGCGACACTGCGCGAATATATCGGGCAGATCGGGCACATTCAGGTGGCGGACTCGCCCGCACGCCACGAACCCGGCACCGGCGAGATCCACTATCTGCACGTTTTGGCGGCTCTTGATGAGCTTGCTTATCAGGGATATGTCGGCCTGGAATACAATCCAACAAGCACATCTGAGGCCAGCTTTGCGTGGCTGCCTCCTGATTGCAGAGGCAGCGCCGCTATAAGCGACCTGCGCCTGTAGACTGGCTCGTAGCGTTCACCATATTTTTCGGCCTCTCTTCATCCAAAGGAGGATGTGATGCTTAGACCAGAAATTGTTGCAGAGTTGCGCGAAATTGTAGGCATCGATGGCATCGTCGATAAACACGAAGAGCTACGCACATACGAGTCGGACGGCCTGACCAGTTTCCGCGTCGTCCCTACGCTGGTGCTACTGCCCACGACGACCGAGCAGGTACAGGCCATTGTGCGCGTCTGTTCCCGCGAGCGCATTCCGTTTGTGCCACGCGGCTCTGGTACGGGCCTCTCGGGTGGCGCGCTCCCCACGCCGGGCGGCATCGTTATCTCGGTGGCGCGGATGCGCGAGATCCTTGATGTTGATCTGCCCAACCAGCGTGTGGTCGTGCAGCCCGGCGTGATCAATTTGTGGGTCACGCAACGCGTAGCGCCCAGTGGCTACTACTACGCGCCCGATCCTTCCAGCCAGCTGGTGTGCTCCATCGGTGGTAATGTGGCGGAGAACTCGGGCGGCGCGCACTGCCTGAAGTATGGCTTCACGGTGAACCACGTGCTGGGCATGAAGCTGGTGCTCCCCGATGGCGAACTGGTCGAACTAGGCGGTCCCACGTTCGATACGCCCGGCTACGACCTGACCGGTATCATTGTCGGCTCGGAGGGAACGCTGGGCATCGCGACCGAGATTACGCTGCGCATCGTGCGCAAGGCCGAGGCGGTGCAGACTACGCTGGTCGCGTTCGAACACACCGACGGCGCGGGCGAGGCGGTATCGGGCATTATCGCTGCTGGTATTGTGCCCGCCGCGGTGGAGATGATGGATAAGCTGGCGATCAGCGCCTGCGAGGCCGCGACGCACGCGGGCTTCCCTCTGGATGCTGGCGCGGTCCTCCTTATAGAGCTGGATGGACCACGCATCGAGGTAGCTAAGCAACTGGAGCAGGTCGAGGAGATCTGTCGCAACGCTGGCGCGACCGAGTATCGTCTGGCGCGCTCCGATGAGGAACGCCTGCTGATGTGGAAGGGACGCAAGGCCGCCTTTGCCGCGATGGGACGCATCAGTCCCAACTATATCGTCCAGGATGGCGTGATTCCGCGCACCGCGCTCCCCGAACTGATGCGCGAGATCCAGGAGATGAGCGAGCGCTCAGGCATACGGGTGGCGAACGTCTTCCACGCGGGCGACGGCAATCTGCATCCCCTGGTACTCTACGATCAGCGCGACGAGGGGGCCGAACACGAGGCCGAGAAGCTGGCGGGCGCTATCTTGCGCAGCTGCGTCACACACGGTGGGAGCATCACTGGCGAGCATGGCGTGGGCGTCGATAAGAAGGAATACATGGCCTTTATGTTTAGCGAGGCTGATATGGCGACCCACCAGCTTATCCGTTGCGCTATCAATCCTGACAACCTGTGCAATCCAGATAAGCTCTATCCGACGCCTCGCCTCTGCGGTGAAGTTCCCGGTCATTATCACGCGCATCCATTGGAGACGGCTGGCCTGGCTGAACGCTTCTAGCAGAACGCTTCTACTAAAAGAGGAGAAACGAGCATGATATCTCTACAATCTCTGCAAGCAGCACTCTCTCCCCTGGTCGCAGGCAAGCTGCATCCTGCAAGCGAGATGGATGCTGTGGCAGGCGTGCAGCCACAGATGGTAGTAGAACCCGGCAGCGAAGAAGAGGTTGCAGCGGTCCTGGCCTACGCCAGTCGTGAGAGGCTGAAGGTGCTCCCTCGCGGCGGAGGGACGCAACTCACGCTGGGGTTCGCTCCAACGGGCGGTGATATCGTCCTGAGCACGGCGCGGCTCAATCAGCTTGTCGAGCACGCGCCACACGATATGACGGCAACCGCGCAGGCTGGACTTCCCCTGAGCGCGATGCAAACAAAACTGGCAAGCACCCGGCAGTGGCTCGCGCTCGATGCCGTCCTCAAGCCAGGAGCGACGATCGGGGGCATCATCGCCACTAACGTTTCGGGTGCTCGTCGCCTGCGCTTCGGCGGTGTGCGCGACCAGATCATCGGCGTGCGCGTCGTGCTCTCGGATGGCACGATTGCCAGGGGTGGAGGCAAGGTGGTAAAGAATGTGGCGGGCTACGACCTGCCGAAGCTCTTTACCGGCTCGCTTGGCACGCTCGGCGTCATCGTGGAGGCAACCTTCCGGCTCTATCCACAGACGAGTGCGTCACGTACGGTTATTCTGTCCGCTCCCGATCCCGCTCCGTTGTGCGAATTGGCGGTGCGCGTCATCAATTCGACGCTGGTGCCTACGCTCGTCGACATCTGCAGATCTACCATGTGGGAACAAGAATATAGCCTGGTTGTACGCTTTGAGATGGGCGAGGAGGCGGCAGAGCAGCAGGCAAATACGCTGCTCGCAATGGCTGAAAACAAGGACGCCCGCATATTGCACGACAGCGAGGAGGAGCAGTACTGGGCCAGGATCGCCCCTGTTTCAGACGATGGCGCGACGACCCTGACGCTGAAGGCAAGCATCCTTCCAACCGAGACGATTTCCTGGCTGACGAGCCTACAATCCCTGGCGCGGAAGGCCGGGTTGAGCGCTGACTGGCGCGCGCATATTGGTCATGGCCTGATCTTTGTCACGCTCGCGGGTGACGCTTCCGCATTGATCTCGGCGGTAACGGAGCTGCGCCAGGCGGCTACGAACCTGCGCGGCAGCCTGGTTGTGATGGAGAATCCCGCGCTGCTCCAGCTTGATACCTGGGGAACGCCGCCCGCCCTTGATGTTATGCGACGACTGAAAGAGCGCTTTGACCCGACCGCGACGCTGAATCCCGGTCGCTTTGTTGGCGGCATCTAGATCGTAGCAACGTATTGCGAACAGTCAACAGAAAGGAGCACGCGCGTTCTTCCTCACCAGGGATTCGCGCACCGCACGCTTATGAGTGACCTTAATATTCAATCCCCGCGTATGAGCGGTCTCGGTCAGGGTATGCAACTACTACGTCCGCGCCGCGCCAAAGGTGGAGGCACCTTCGACGCGCACCATCCGCCTGATCCCGCGTTGATCGCCGATTGCGTCCATTGCGGCTTTTGCCTGCCAACCTGCCCGACCTATCTGCTTTGGGGCGAAGAGATGGACTCTCCACGCGGTCGCATTCAACAGATGAAGATGGCCACGCTGGACGAGATTCCCGTCAACAAGACCTTCACGCAGCATATGGATCGCTGTCTTGGCTGCATGGCCTGTGTGACCGCCTGCCCCTCCGGCGTGCAGTACGATAAGCTGATCGAGGCGACGCGTCCCCAGATCGAACGCAACTACTCGCGCTCGCTCTTCGATCGCCTGTATCGCGAGATGCTCTTCAGTCTCTTCCCCCATCCCAAACGGCTCCGGGCGCTGGTCCCGCTGCTCTGGCTCTACCAGAAGAGCGGACTGCGACGCCTGCTGCACGCGCCGAACGTTGCGCGCTACATCCCTGAGCGCCTGCTGGGCATGGAGGCCGTGATGCCGCCTGTGCGCCTCGGCTCATTACTTGCCCACCCCGCCTCGTTTTATAGAGCAAAGAAAACGAAGCGGCGTCGCGTCGGCCTGCTGAGCGGCTGCATTCAGCGTGTCTTCTTCGATCCGGTGAACGCCGCCACGATCCGCGTGCTGACGGCGGAGGGCTGCGACGTGGTGATTCCGCCCACGCAGGGATGCTGCGGCGCTTTGAGCATACACAGCGGACGCGAGAAAGAAGGAATAGAGTACGCGAAGCGCCTGATCGATACCTTCGAAGCCTGGGGAGTCGAGAATATCGTCGTGAACGTGGCGGGCTGTGGCTCGAACATGAAGGATTACGCTCATCTCCTGCGCGACGATCCCGACTATGCCGAGCGAGCAAAGGCGTTTTCGGCCTCTGTACGCGATATCTCCGAGCTGCTGGCCGAATTGGAGCCAATCGCGCCGCGCCATCCCCTGCCGCTGCGCGTGGCCTACCACGATGCCTGCCACCTCGCCCACGCGCAGGGCGTGCGCCGCCAACCACGCGAACTGCTGCGCGGCATCCCTGGCCTGGAACTGTTGGATATTCCCGAAGCCGATATCTGTTGTGGCAGCGCCGGTACCTACAATCTGCTGCAACCAGAGGCGGCCAACGAGTTGGGAGAGCGCAAGGCGCGCAATATTCTGAGCGTGGAACCTGAAGTTATCGCGACCGGTAATCCCGGCTGCCTGCTACAGATTAAATCCGCGCTGCAACGCATGGAGCATCCGCTTCCTTCGGTGCATCCGGTAGAGCTGGTGGACGCCTCTATTCGCGGTATCGTACCGCCCGCGCTGCGTGGCATCAAAGCATCGACACAGCGCGTTCCAAAGCCTTAGAGGTGCCTAAAAAACTGATCAATAATATATGGCATTCCGGCAGTTGTTTACAACGATCGGAATGCCATATATTATTGACTACACAATGTTATTTGACTGAGCCCTCGTAGATGCTCATGATACTGCCAAGGAACTTCACTGCGTCCTGGCGACTGCGCTGGAACGAGTTGCGACCAATGATCGAACCGAAGCCGCCACCATCGCGGATAGCGCGGGCCTCGTTGAAGACCTGATCGTCGGCAGCCGTCGCGCCACCGGAGAAGATCACGATGCGGCGACCGTCAAAGGCGCTCTGAACAACATGCTGCACGCGCTCGGCCTGCGTCGAGATAGGAATCTCGTACTTCTGATAGACCTTCTGCGCTTCACCCAGCTCCACATTAGCAGTAGGGAGCTTCACCTTGATGATATCCGCGCCCAACTGAGCGGCGATCTGGGCGGCATAGGCCACGACATCGATAGACGTCTCACCCGCTTTGCTGAGGCCATTGCCGCGCGGATACGACCACACCACGACGGCGAGGCCGGCATTCTTCGCTTCCAGGGCCAGCTCGCGCAACTGCTCATACATCTGATTGCGCTCAGATGATCCGGGATAAATAGTAAACCCGACAGCAACACAACCCAGGCGTAGAGCATCCTCTACTCCACTGGTAATCGCGGAGATAGGATCTTTCTCATCTAGCAGCGAATCGTGGTTGTTGCACTTCAAGATCAGCGGAATCTCGCCCGCGAAGTCGGACACACCCGCTTCTAGAAAACCCAGCGGCGCGGCATACGCGTTACAACCCGCCTCGATAGCAAGCTGGAAATGATAGCGAGGATCATAGCCCGCTGGATTTGGCGCAAAGCTGCGCGCCGGACCGTGCTCAAAGCCCTGGTCCACTGGCAAAATGACTAGCTTTCCGGTTCCACCCAACCGTCCATGGTTGAGCAAGCGGGCAAGGTTGGTACGCACACCAGGATTCTCGCTGGTATACCAACTCAGTATTTCGCGGATGCGATCGTTCATAAGGTTTGCTTCCTTTCGGCCTCTATCAAAGACCCAGTAGGTACAAAATAATCGGCTTTCATACCTGCATTGTACCACGAAATCATCTTCCTCGAAAATGTTCCCCCAGATTCTTTGCAAAGAGAGTTTATACTATCTATAGGGGCTCCTCTCGCTTGTAGAGAGGCCGGAGGCATCTCTGCTTTAAAAAATTGGTCCTCTACGATTGTGATCTATCTGTGAGAGGCCATCCTTGCACGATACCTGGGAGACACGCAGCTACTCTTTCATACCGATCAAAGACAGGCAGCAGAGATACAAAAAGGTACGAGCGGCAATATATTGTGCCCACTTGTTAAACACGACCATTGTTACTGTGCTCCTATTGATACGTTTCTATACCCAGGTAGCGGAGAATCCTGTTCCTCTATAATACCGTTAGTAGTAGTAAATATATAAACATATATTGTTGCGCAACCTGTAATCATGTATAACATGCAGGGAGATCTGAAGGAGAAGAGAGAAAATGAGCAGCTTCGAACTTATTGCGCAGGAATTAGTGAAGCAGCAACAACACATGCAAATGCTCGACGCGGAGAATCGCGAGTTACGGCGGCAGCTTGCAGACCTGCGCGCCGGATATGGCATCTTCATCGAGATCGCAGGCCAGCGTTTTCCACTTGAGGGCGAGATCTTGCTCCCTCAATCCGTTACAAGCTCAACGGAAGAAGACCTGCCGATGCCCAGAACAACAACCTCTTTACAAGAGATTCACGCTCCCATTGTCAACGCAAATGAAGCCATTGACATGCAGGACGAAGAGGAAGAAGAGTTCATTCCTGCTGTAGAAAGCGTCTCTGCGGAGGCCACACCGGTCGAGATTGCTTCTTCTTTAGAAGAGGATGAGAGCGAACAGGAGGCTCCAACCTTCCTGGAAGAGATCATGCTCGACGAATTTGCCGCCGCGGCGACCAGTCCCATGGCGGTCTGGAATGGTCCAATACACAAGCAAGAGGGCGAGCCGATCGACGAAGAGCAGAAGGCCGCGCTACGGCGCGAACTGATGGGCAGCTTCCTTCTGGAGTAGTCAACAACCCCTGGCTGGCTGAAGCTGAGGGGCTTGCATCTGCGCCCGAAGGGCGTGACACATGATATAAGATTTGTGCCTATCCAGCCTGGGAAGAGCCGTCCTCTAAGGACCGTATCAGGACAGGCACCGTTCTTTCTATACTTCGGTTGTGTAAACGACAAGCCGTAGTGTGGTTTGATGTTCGCTGGGAATCCAGTCACCCGCGCAGGTAATCAGGTTCAGGTACTTTCCGCCACTATTCGCAAAGATGTCTTGCAGCGGAGCCTGATTTGGCGCATAAGCGGCGACGCGCGTGACCTTGAAACGCAGCGTGGCACCAGTCGTGTTCATCACCATGACCATGTTCCCCGGCTGCAAATTGTGCAAGTACCAGAATACCGCCGGATACCCACCTGGACGATCCAGATGGCCCGCGATAACCGCGCTGCCCATTTCACCTGGGCGCGTCCCCTGATAATACCAACCCGCATCCTCCCAGGGACTCTTCGTCGGTGTCGCCAGATCTCCATTCGGCAAAATACCTATATTCTCAATCGACGCATTCACCCCAATGGCAGGCACAATCAGGCGCGTAGGAGTACCCACATCGGGAGTTGGCGTGGGCTTCGCAGACGTATCCGTCGGCAAGGCTTTCACAGTCGGCGAGACCTCCACGGCAGGTGCAGGCTTCTGCATAGTAGAGACAGTCGCTGTACCACATGCACTGAGCAATAGACATAACAGGCAGAGACAAAAGAGCGCTTTCCTCATAAACATCTACAACGCTTCCTTTATTGATAGATACTCACTCATTGATACGCATAGATCAGCAATATGGATGTAGTATAGCAGAAAGGAGCAAGTACACAGGCTCGTTGGAGTAAAAACTTTGCGCGAGCCTGTATAGCGGTCAACTCACTTTATAGGGCCGAAAAGATTACTTCCGGCGACTCCCAACGAAGGAACGCGCGCCTGCGCCTGCTCCGATCAGCAGAACGCCAAGCACGCCCAGCATCCAGGGTAGTACAGGAGCGCTCGATGTTGCATTCGGATCACTACCGGTGCCAGGCATGCCGGGAACGCCATTTACCGTCGCCAGCACGAACTTGAGCGCCGGGCTCCCCTTGAACAAACCAACGGCAAAGACGCTATTGACAGTACCAGCTTTTAACGTGGCCGAGACGGGTACGGTTGCTCCAGCGCTCGTCGCCGTTACATTGAAGGTGTACGAGCCAGGCGCAACGCTCAGGTAATCACTGGCATTTTGATACGTCAGAGCAGTGATGACGGTGTTGCCACCCACGGCAACATTCACGGGACCAGCATTGGGCGACAGGTGATAGACACGGACATTTGCCTTACTCGGGTCCATCAGATTATTGTCACCAAAGGCTGTCAGGCCCAGGTTATTAGCAGCGGTCCCTACGGCAGCGACTGTATAAGCGACGCCTGCATTCACAGAGACCGTTTGATTGATAACCGACGCATCGATACCCTTACCAGCCGGAGCGACCTGGATGCGATGCGGACCAGCAGCGACTGGTACATAGCCGGTGACGGTTCCAAAGGCGAAGTTGCTTAGCAGCTTGCCACCGTCAACGAAGACATCTACATTGCCAGCCACAGGTGAAGCATGTACGACCCGCACAAAGGCGTCGTCAGCAGGGGCCGCGCTAACCAGCGGTGCCTGCATAGCAAAGGCCGCGAAAAGGGTGAGTACACCCAGCGTCAATCCGACGCGCCGCACAATCAGTGCGAGCAAAGGTTTTACGCGCATTCTTAACATTCTCCCTTGAGATGTAATCATTTTCACTATTGTTTACCGCCTGCTGCTCCCTATTCTGGCCAGAAACGCGGAGCAGCACAGCGAAAAACATATGATGTAATATGTCTTCTCTTTCTTACATCCTGATGGAAGGAGAAGATCACTACATATCCATTTCGTAATCGATCACAGACTACAGACGCCGGTTTTTCTTGAAAGTAGTAATTATCCTTTACCTATTTTCCAAAAGTCGTTCTCGATCAGCAGGCAAAAAAGCGCTGTTACAACGAAGACAAAAGGCAAGCTGTGAATATCACTTCAATATACACAAAGTAGGAACATTTATTTACCTTTTTTGCCAGATTAGCTCGTCATATCCATATAACAACAGTTACAAGGAAAGAACCCCCCGGCAGGGGAAAACATATTTCAGCAAAGCGCGTCGCCTATAGTTTG
>JALYTQ010000198.1 GCA_030854195.1 Chloroflexota bacterium | reverse complement strand
ACCCAAGAAATCTGACGGGCTTTCCGGTCGAATATCCAACGGCGTGCAGTCCTCAAGCCTGGGCGACCGGGACACCCCTGCTCTTGCTTCGCACGATGCTCGGACTTGAGCCCGAGGGTGATCGTCTCGTGGTTGATCCTGCCATCCCCAAAACATTGGGCCACCTGCAACTATCAGGTATCACTGGTCCCTGGGGGCGTACAGACGTTTCTGGAACCGGAAGCGTTGATGTTCCCGAATCCATTGACCATCTCGAACGTCTCATGATCTAAATTTGTCTCATCGAACACTCGAAAAAGGAAAAGACAATGCTAACAGCAAAACAAGCGGCACAGCCCCTCATAGAGACGCGCTACCTTCCCATTGAAGCATATGGGATGATTGGGGATCTCTCGACGGTTGCACTGGTGGGAAAGAATGGTTCCATTGACTGGTGTTGCCTCCCCGATTTTGACTCGCCCAGCATCTTTGCCGCCCTGCTGGATGCTGACAAAGGGGGCTCTTTTCACCTGGCTCCCGTCGAGCAGGAACATACAGGAACGAAACAAATGTATCTTCCTGAGACAAATATTCTGATTACCCGCTTTATGACCGACGATGGAGTCGGTGAAATCACCGATTTTATGCCCATCAAACAGCCAGGCACTGAGCGCTACCAACATCATCTGGTGCGCGCGGTCCATATGGTACGTGGTTCACTCTCATTTCGGCTAGACTGCCATCCTGCATTTAACTATGCGCGAGACGCTCATACCCTGCATCTTTCCGAGAATGGTGCCGTCTTCCGCAGTGCAGCCTTGAGCCTGGCGCTCTCCTCGTCCGTACCCTTGAGCGACGATGGGCAGGGTGGTGTACACGCGACCTTTACGCTCTCCGAAGATCAGACTGCCCTCTTTTTCCTGGATAGTTCCCAGGACCAGAATATACTCCCACACGCAGTTTCGCAGGATGTGTATGAGGAGCAGTTTCTGGAGACGCGGCGCTACTGGCTGCACTGGCTGAGCCAGTGTAAATATCAGGGGCGCTGGCGCGAACAGATCTATCGTTCCGCGCTGGCCTTGAAGCTGCTCACCTACGCGCCAACCGGGGCCATTGTGGCCGCGCCAACAACCAGTTTACCTGAAGGGATTGGTGGTGAGCGCAACTGGGATTACCGCTTTACCTGGTTCCGCGACGCGTCATTTACCCTTGAGAGCATGCTTGCCCTGGGCTTTACCGAGGAGGCTGAAGCCTTCATGGGTTGGGTGAATGCGCGGGTGAGCGAGTTACATGCAGGCGGAGAGCTCCAACCCATGTATACCATTCGTGGCGGTCATGAGATGCCCGAAATCAACCTGGATCATCTAGAAGGCTACCGGCAGAGCCGCCCGGTGCGCATTGGCAACGGGGCTGCCACGCAGCGACAACTGGATATCTATGGAGAGCTCATGGGCGTCATTTTCCTCTATACCCGTCATCGCGGTATGGCCTACGATAGCTGGCTCCATCTCTGTCAGCAGCTCGATTGGCTCGCCCAGCATTGGCAGGAGCCGGACGAAGGGATCTGGGAAGTGCGCGGTGGTATGAGACATTTCCTGCATTCCCGCCTGATGAGTTGGGTAGCCTTTGATCGAGCCATACGCATCGCCCGCGAGCGCGGCTTACCCGCGCCACTTGAGCAATGGCAACAGATCAGTATGCAGATCTATCGCGAGATTATGGAAAAGAGTTGGAACGAGCAGAGACACAGTTTTGTGCAATATTATGGGGGCGAGGCGGTCGATGCCAGCTCTCTTCTGCTCTCGCTCACCGGCTTCCTCGATGGGCGCGATCCACGCATGCTGTCAACCATTGATCGTATCCAGAAAGATCTGACTCACGACCCGCATGTGTTTCGCTATGATATCGATGCTGCCGCGGATGATGGACTGGCGGGCCACGAAGGGACGTTTAGCATCTGTAGCTTCTGGCTGGTGGAAGCCTTAGCCAAAGCGGGTCGTCTGCAAGAGGCAAGGTTATCCCTGGAGCATATGCTGACCTATGCCAATCATCTGGGCCTCTATTCTGAGGAGATCGCCAATACAGGTGAGGCGTTAGGGAACTTCCCGCAGGCATTTACCCATCTCGCACTGATTCACGCCTGTATGAGTGTGAATGAGGCGATGGATAAAGCCTCCTCGCGTCCTTCTATCAATCTCTAACCATGCGCGTTTTCTCGCGCTTCTCTTCCAGGACCGTGCCTCATGGTACTTGAACTGGGAAGCGCGATGAAAGCGCTTGCAGCGTTTCCAGAAAGCCGCGAAGGGCTTATGACATGAAGGAGTGCGCATTATGTCTGCAATGCAGGCCCCAATGGAGCAAACAGCAGACCAACGCAAGGTATGGATAATATTTAGCGGCCTTATGCTCGGAATGTTGATCGCTTCGCTCGACCAGACGATTGTAGCAACCGCGCTGCCGACCATTGTGAGCGATCTTGGTGGGCTAAATCAGTTATCGTGGGTAGTCACCGGCTACTTACTTGCTTCAACTGCTTCCACACCGCTCTGGGGCAAGCTGGGTGATCTCTACGGGCGTAAGCGGCTCTTCCAGGCGGCGATTGTCCTCTTCCTCGTCGGTTCGGCGCTGTGCGGCCTCAGTCAGAACATGGCCCAACTCATTCTTTTTCGCGCCCTGCAAGGACTGGGTGGTGGTGGGCTGATTGTGCTCGCCCAGGCCATTATTGCTGATGTTGTTTCTCCGCGCGAGCGTGGGCGCTACCAGGGCGTATTTGGTGCAGTCTATGGTTTCTCAAGCATCGCCGGACCCCTGCTTGGCGGTTTTTTTGTCGATACCCTCTCCTGGCGCTGGGTCTTCTATATCAACCTGCCCATTGGCGTGATCGCTCTAGGCGTAATCGCTGTTGCCCTCCCCGCCACGGGTCAGCGAGGTCATTACACGATTGACTATCTGGGCACCGTTCTGCTGGCTGCCGCGGCCACCTGCCTGGTACTGCTCACTACCCTCGGCGGTTCCGTCTATGCCTGGGGATCTGCTCCCATTATCCTGCTCGCCATTGCTGCCGTGGTCCTTGTCATCGGCTTTATCATTGTAGAGCAACATGCAGCCGAACCGGTGTTGCCGCTGGAACTCTTCCGCAATCGCGTTTTCGCGCTCACCTGCGGGATTGGATTTGTGGTCGGGTTTTCACTCTTTGGCGCGACAACCTATCTACCGCTCTTTCTCCAGGTAGTTAATGGCGCATCCCCTACCAGTTCTGGCCTGCGGATGGTGCCGCTGATGTTTGGTGTGCTTACTACTTCTATCCTCAGTGGCCAACTCATCACCCGCTGGGGCCGGTACAAAGCCTTTCCGATTGTCGGTACGGCCCTGATGACACTGGGCCTGTTCCTGCTTTCGCTCATGAATGAGCAGACAGGCATTCTCGTCGCCTCGCTGTATATGCTTGTCCTGGGGCTGGGATTGGGACTGGTTATGCAGGTGCTGGTGATTGCGGTACAAAACGCCGTTGATTACCATTATCTTGGCGTTGCAACATCCGGCGCGACGTTCTTCCGCTCCATTGGCGGCTCATTCGGCACAGCCATTTTTGGAGCTATCTTCTCCAACCTGCTTGCTTCTCATCTCGCGCCTCTGGCCTCGGCCTTGCCGCCAGGTTTCACTCTGAGCGAAGCGGAGAACGCCGTCGCCATCCAGCACTTGCCGACGCTCGTGCGTGCTGAATTTGTGCATGCATACACGCAATCGCTCTCGACGGTTTTCCTGGTAGCCACACCAATTGCCGCCATTGCATTCATTCTTTCCTGGCTACTGCCAGAGGTACGCTTGCGCACGACGGCCCAGGCGACCGACGTTGGAGACACCTTCGCCATTCCGGCTGCACGTTCTTCGCAAGAGGAGATCGAGCGGGCACTCTATGTGCTGACAAGCCGTGATAGCATGAAGCTCATCTATCGCCGTCTCGCAAACCGCGCCGGTGTTACTCTCGATCCGCTCTCCTGCTGGCTCCTGTTCCGTTTCCAGGGCCAGGAGCCGATCTCCCAGGAGAATCTGGCAAAGCGACTCGGCGTGCCAGGCGAAAAATTGCGTCCTGCCATAGAATCCCTGGCCCAGAACGAGCTGATCACAGTACCCTCAGCATCACATGGGCAGGCAAACAGTCAGCTGCTACTCACTCCTGCTGGACAACAGACACTCGACAAATTAGTCGCCGCCTATCACGACAGCCTTGCCGAGCTTCTCGACGGTTGGTCGCCCGAACAGGAAACAGAACTTGCCACTCTCCTTAGTCGGATAACAACAAAACTCATGAGTGCAGATACCAGTAAAGAGCTCGTCAGTGCCCCCAGTTGATGCGTAGCGCTTTCACGGTCTGGCACTCCCAAAAAGTGGTCCAGGATGAGAGAGAAAGCAATGTCAATGTTGTAAAGCAAGGAGGGTGGTGTATGTCTCCAGACTATAAGATGGAGCATATACCGTACATTCAATGAACGAGAGGTTAAGACAAGACGAGGATGAGAATAGAGACATCCCTTTACAAGAAGTTGATGCTTCCACGCAGCAAAACGTTCTCGCTGATAATGTAATTGAACAGGAGGCGAACGCGCGCGTGCCGTACAAGCCGCGACAACGGCGCATTCTCGTTGCCTGCTGTGTGCTTATCTTCGCGAAGATGGCAGCCCCACCCCTCTGGGTTCTCATCCCACCAGCGCCTCCACAGGCGTTCGGCGCGCATAACCTCGCCTTTCGTTTGACGACCAGTGGCAGTACGCTGGTCTTCATGGCGTTTCTGCTGATCGGAGGCGTGCTGGGCGATCTCTATGGTCGTCGCCGCCTGCTTCTGGTGGGCAGCGTCAGCTTCGTGGTGGCGAACATTCTGTGTATTTTCACGAACTGGCTGCCCCTCTTTATCGCGGGCCGTTTGCTCGTCGGTGCGAGCAGCGCGCTAATGGTACCACTCATCCTGGCCGTGATTCGCCTCGCATTTCCACCACGACAACGCATCATAGCCATCGGCGTCTACACGGCTGTTGTCGGCATAGGAACAGCGCTTGGACCGCTAACGGCCCAACTGATCCTGCAATTTGCGGACTGGCGCGTCACCTATCTCTTGCCGATTGCCTGTGGATGCGTTGGAATTGTCCTGGCACGGCGCAGCATTCAGGAGAGCCGTGTCGCAGGCGGAATGCGGCGCGGCGACGCCATTGGAACGGTCGCCTGGTCTGCCGTGCTCCTCTCGTTACTATTTGGTCTACTTGAGATAAATGTCGGTGTCTTTGCCCATATCTATACAACCCTCGCGCTCCTGCTGGGGGTCTGGGGCCTTGCCGTTCTCGCATGGTTAAAAATGCGCCCTGCAGGCAAAATTTTCCGTGTCCGGCTGGACAGGCGTGCCCTGGCTATCGTGATTCTGGCGGGCTGTACGCTCAATGGCGTCTTTATAGGCAGCTGCCTGGAACTCTACAGCTTTCTTCGCTCAATCCAGGGCTATAGTGTGATCCAGATTATCTTCGCTTTCGCACCCCTCCTGCCAGCCTTGATCGTTCCCATTCTCATCTCAGCACGCATCGCTGGCAGAGTAGATGAGCGTACGCAGACATCCGTAGGCTTTCTGCTGTTGGCAGCGGGAACCTTTGCGCTGTCGTTTATCGGACACCAGACCTCCTACTGGTGGCTGTTATTCCCCCTCATTGTCTTAGGCATGGGGTTCAGTGCTACATCTTCTCACCTGACCAACGCATTCATGAGCATTGTTGCTCCCGACCTTGCCGGAACGGCGGCGGGTACAAATAATGCGTACACGCAGGTTGGGAATTCTCTCGGTGCGACCGCGCTGGCCGCCGGGATTCTCTGGTTTGGAAGTGCCGCCTATGCAGCTGCATCCAACAGCCTCCCGCCAAAACAATTACGGGAGCAGCTGGCCTATATGAGTGACCTTACCGTGCGCGCATTGAGAGAAGGCTCTCCATCGTTGCTGCCGGACAAATTATATGAACTGGGAGCAAAATATCAAGCGGCCTATGCCCAGGGGCTAGGTGAAACGTTGCTTGTGGCATCAGTCATTTGTCTCGCAATGGGGGCCCTGGTCTGGTTCGGACTCAGGCATGTTACAATACATCCTGACCAGGAACACTGAGGAGGAACAACACAATGGCAACCGAAAGAGAGACACCCTCACCAATATTCACAAAAGTTGGGCAGACGACTGTAAAAGGGTTCAAATCTATACAGTCCTTTATCGACAAATTTAATAATGATTGGGTTTTGAGCCTGGCTTCAGGGCTCGCCTTTAACCTTATGGTAGCAACTATTCCTATCATTATTGCCATCGTTGCGCTCACCGTATTCATCTATGGCGGCCTGAATCCCTCTATCCAGGAAGAGCTTATTCACCACATTCAGCAGCTCTTCCCGCCACCAATCCCATCGCAAGAAGTCGTTGGGCTGGCCTTACATACACTGAATCAAGATGCCGGTATTCTGAGTATTATCGCCATCATTACGGCTAGCGTTGGTGGCTCAGGGCTCTTTGTCGCGATGGAAGGGCAATTTGATATCATCTATCAGATACATACACGCGGTATTATTCGCCAGCATGTGATGGCCGTGGGTATGCTCCTGGTATTCGTCTTGCTGACTCCATTGATGCTCATCGCAAGCTCTGTCCCCGCCCTGATCCACGCGTTTGTGCAAACCACTCCTCTCAATCAGGTTCCTGGCAACGAGTTGGTCCTTGATGTGCTCACCATCTTTGGCGGGTTGCTTGTCACATGGGTCTTAATAGAAATTATTTACCTGGTCGTACCTAATCAGCGTAAGAGTTTCCGCGACAGCTGGTTTGGAGCGCTGCTGGCAGCAGCGGCTATTCAGACCTACCTGCAACTCTTTCCATACTACGTGACACATTTTTTAAGCGGCTATACTGGAACCGTTGGCTTTGCCATTATTTTCATCTTCTTCTTCTACTTTTTTGCCGTAATCTTGTTGGTGGGAGCCGAAATCAACGCCTTCTATGCACAGGGCAAACGCGCCTTGCCCGCTAACCTGGCCGTCATAGCGCATGATATTATGCAGCGTTCGCCGCTAAGTGAAACAGACCTGCAAGAGCCTCTTAAGCAAGATACGGTACCTCATCAGTAGGGATGGGCCTTGCGTCCATCCGATCCAGCGAGCGCGAATCGGCCCAGCGAGCCGGATGGATGCAAGGCCCATCCCTACTAGTTACGATACACGCATGTAAGCCTATCATCTCTTCGTACGCTCCACCGAGATCAGTACGACGCTGGTGAGAATCATCACCATCGCCAGTACGCCGATCAACGTGATGCGTTCGCTCGCCAGGGCCATGCCCAGGAAGATTGCAATCACAGGATTAACATAGGCATAACTGGTCGCCAGTGAGGTGCGCACATGCTGCAAGAGATACATGTAGGCGCTATACGCAATCAGCGAGCCGAAGACGATCAGGTAGAGCAGCGCCAGCAGCGCGGAGACGTGTGGAGCGCCTGTCATGTGCTCACCCGTCAGCAAGCTCACAATGAGCAGCAGAGCACCGCCGATCAGCATCTCTGTCGCGCTCGCCATCGCACCGGTTGGCAGCGAGACGCGCGTGCTGATCGCCGAGCCGAGCGCCCAACCAATGGGCGCGAGGATCAGCGCGATCGCCCCCAGCGGATTGGCCCATAGCCCATTGCCGACGTTGAGCAGGATCACACCGACAAAGCCCACGCTCAGGCCGAGCCATTCTTTGCGCGTGGACCATTTTCCCATGAAGCCGATAAAAAGCGCCGTCCACAGCGGACTGGCCGCCGCGCCCACCGCCGCCAACCCCGACGAGACCCACTGCTCCGCGAAACTGACCCCGCCATATCCGCCCAGGATCAAGAGCGCTCCGACGACCGCAGCTCCGATCCACTGTGTACGACTGGGGAAAGGCAACCCGCGCAAGCGCGCCAGCACCAGGAGCAGGCCGCCCGCAATCACGAAACGAATGCCGGACATCAGAAATGGCGGAAAGCTGACCAGGGCGAACCGTATCCCCAGGTAGGTCGATCCCCAGATAATATAGACCGCCAGCATGGATAAGATGATACCGGCCCGACTCCCCGTCGGCGAACTTGCAACGTGTTTTTCTTGAGATGGTTGCAAAGATGTTTTCTGGTACGTATCGCTCATAAGACCTCGCGTTGAATAAATGGGCAAAGGGGGCAGACCTGCAGCAGGACCCTTTTCTGTCTCTCTATACTACCCGATGATGGGCCGGTATCCTACAGCCAAAGAGGGTCGTGTTAGTGGGGCAATTCTTGCCCTTGCACTTCCTCAATCTTTCTGTTACAATACGAATGAACATTCAATCTATTGAATGTAAGTCATCGCGAATAATACAAGAATAATACAAATGGAGGAAGAGGGAAAAGAGCGTGCAGAAGAGTGAGAAGCGTGCAGCGATTTTGCAGGCCGCGCTGGAGCTCATCGGCGAGCAGGGCTTCCAGCATACACCGATGTCGCTGATCGCCAAACGCGCCGGTGCAAGCGCGGGGATCATTTATCACTACTTTGCCAGTAAGGATGACCTCATCCAGGCGCTCTACCGGCAGGTCAAATCCGACCTGAGCCGGGCCATCTTCGCCACCGATGTGCAGCAGATCCCGCTCTCCGAGCGCTTCCCTGCCCTCTGGATCAATATGTTTCGCTATTGCGCCACACATCCGCACGAAACGGCTTTCCTGGCACAATACGAAACGTCGCCAGACTGGGAGCTGCATGAAGAGCCTACATCCGACGAAGAGGCCGCCTACTTTCGTCTTCTGGAAGAGTATAAAGGGCAAGGTATGATCAAAGATCTGCCAATCGCTGCACTCTACGAGTTGACGTTAGGCATAGCGCTCAAACTGGCCCGCCAGGCCTTTACAGGTGTATTGACGGTTGACGATGCAACGCTCACCAACATCGCTAAAGCCTGCTGGGACGCTATTGCGCGCTAATTTTTTCTACCTATGTGAATGAACGTTCGATCTAGACACGATATCATCAGGAGGTACACGATGAGTCAATGGACAGTGAACAATATTCCCGATCTACAAGGCCATGTGGCGCTCGTTACGGGAGCGAACAGCGGTCTGGGCTTCGAGACGACCAGCGCGCTTGCCGCGAAGGGCGCGCACGTCATCATGGCGGCGCGTAATCTCGACAAGGCACGCGAGGCGAAGACGCTCATCGAGACGAAGGTGCCACGCGCCTCGCTAGAGATCGCGCAGGTCGACCTGGCTTCGCTCGCCTCGGTGCGCGCCTTCGCGGAGAATTTTCTCAGCACGCATGAGCGCCTCGACCTGCTCTTCAACAATGCTGGCGTAATGGCGATTCCTCGCCGCGAAACGCAGGATGGCTTCGAAATGCAGTTCGGGACTAATCATCTGGGTCACTTCGCCCTGACGGGTCTGCTCCTGCCCGCGCTGCTGGCAACGGCGCAGAGCCGCGTGGTGACGACGAGCAGCATGGCCCGCTACGCCGGTCGCGTCAACCTGGACGATCTGAACAGCGAACGCGCCTATACGCGCTGGGGAGCCTATGGACAGAGCAAACGCGCCAACCTGCTCTTCGCCTTCGAACTGCAGCGCCGCCTGACTGAGGCACGCGCGGACACAATCAGCGTCGCGGCACATCCAGGCTATGCGAACACGTC
>JALYTQ010000437.1 GCA_030854195.1 Chloroflexota bacterium | reverse complement strand
ATTAATGATAATTCCATAGTAGCGGCGTAGATCCTCCGGCAAGAGAGCAGACAGATGAGGACGGCTCGCCTTGCCTGTGATGGAGAACGCCTCGACGCCTGCTGCCAGCGTCACGGCCTGCTCATCAGTATAAGCAACACCAGATTTATATTGTGGGAAATAATGGCAGAATTCGGGATGCATGGGGCCACAATGGTAGCACTCCTGGAAGTTTTCCATCACAATCTTCCAGTTGGCGCGTACATCATAGGAGATCGTCCTGCCCAATCCCAGATTCCCCACGGCGTAACGGGCGAAGGAGGCGTCAGAGAAACGCTCGCGGATCGGTCCGAGCACCTGTTGCTCGATTGGCTCGGGCGTCTCGGAGAGGTTCAGCCAGACAAGCCCCTCCCAGACCGCCAGGGCGACCGGCACCAGGCTGAAGTCCAGCGCATGGAAGTCGGCCTCGTTGAGAACATTGGGCGCGCCGATCAGGCGTCCATTCAGAGCGTAGGTCCAGGCATGATAGTGGCACTGAATCGCCCCCTTGAGCACGCCAGACGCCTCGGGACACAGGCGCGCGCCGCGATGCCGACAGACGTTCAGGAAGGCGCGCAGCTTCAGCTCTTTATCGCGCACCACGATAATGCTCTCGTCTCCCAGCGAGACCGTATAGTAGGCACCGGCCTGCGTCAATGCATCGGCGCGCCCGACATATACCCACATACGAGAGAAGATGCGCTCCTGCTCCAGCGCGTAGATGGCCGGATCGTAGTAGTAACGGCCTGGCAGTGTCGAAACAAAGGAAGTTTGCGTGTCTGTCGTCATAAATATACCTCGTGAGCGTCTCATCTTACGCATAGCCTCTCTTTGAGAATAGCCTGAATCTTATGGAAACACAAGGTCTTTTATGTGCGGCAGGTCAGACAAGTAGGGGAGTAGAAAATGAAATAACGTGAAGTATGGTATACTCAGACAACGCTGAAGTATAAGCCATTACCCATAATTGCGGCAGCGCGCACAGCTTTTCCTCTGTTCCGCCATCAATAAGGAGGCCATTCATGGGCCGATTACCAACCGGGGTACTCATCTGGAGTCTCAAACGCTATACCCGAAATGCAAACCTCTGGGATCATGTCTGCTTTAGATGCAAACATACTACCCCTGTCTTTGAGTATGAACATCGCGATGAACAGGAACGGTCCATTTTTCACTATCTCTGTGAAGAATGCGCGCAGAAGAAGCTGGCAGAGTGGCTGCAATGCGCAGAGAGTCCAGATTATGTCCAACTTGGCTACCAGACTGATTTTGATATCGCGCTGGTCTTCTACGAACAAAAAAACGATGGGGAAACCCTGACGGTGACGCGTTGGAGTCCAGAACAGCGGCGACGGAGGCTGCAAGGGGCCGAGTAGCGCGGGAACAATAGAAGAGACATGTAATATAGAGAAGAGGAGCTTTCATGCCTCTTTTGCTTAAATGAGCCTCCATCAGTTATAAACTTGACACGACTTTTATCCTACTATCTATTCATTTTCGCAATCTTTAGCATATACTACACAAGAGCTAGTAATGAATATCTTCACGGTTAACAAGATAGCGGCGTAGATGCATGTGTCAATATATTATGCATTCGGCAGAAAGAAGCAGGCCCCAATGGAGGAGAAAGAAACACGGCTAGAACAACAACTCCAATACGCCGAACAAAAGTTCCGCTCGCTCGTTGAGTCCAATATTGTTGGGATAATGGTGACGGATCAAACGGGAAGAATGTATGAAGTCAACGATCGACTTGTACAATTACTGGACTATAGCCGAGACGAACTACTCAACGAGAACACGAGCGTAAGGGACTTGCTCGCGGAGGAATATCGTCCAGCACGCGTGCGCGCCTGGAAGACGCTTCTCTCGCAGGGCGCTTCTCTTCCCGAAGAGAAGGAATATGTGCGTAAAGATGGAAGTAGATTTCCGGCCCTGGTGACGGCTGTCACCATTAATCAGGAGCGCAATCGTGCCCTGGTGATGTTGCTTGATATTTCCGATCGCAGGGAAGTTGAGCGGCGAAAACAAGAATTTCTGAGCATGGTAAGCCATGAACTCAGAACTCCTCTCACCGCGATCCAGGGCTTCCTGGAACTGGCGTTGTTATGCATTGAACGCCTCCCGCAGGACTCTTCCATACGTACAGATGGTCTCTTGAGCAATCTTGAAACCATGCTTCAGCAGGCATTGCGGTATGCAGAGATAGAAACGCGTCTGGTAGGGGAGCTATTGGACGTGTCGCGTATGGAGGCGCAGAAGTTCGAGGTGTGCCTGCAACCCTGTAATCTAAGCACACTCGTCCAGCAGGTGGTTGCCAATCAGCAGCAGATAGCCCCCACCCGCCGTATAGAGCTGGCATTGCCCTCCCAGACGCTGGTACCGGTGGTAGCGGACGCAGATCGCATTGAGCAGGTGCTCACCAACTATCTGAGCAACGCCTTCAGATATTGCGCACCTGATCTGGCGGTTCAGGTAGCATTGTCAGTGGAAGGTTCTATGGCGCGCGTCTCCGTGCGCGATCAGGGGCCAGGATTAACCTTAGAACAGCAGCAACGGGTCTGGGATCGTTTCTACCAGGCAAAAGCCACCGCATCTCAGGGCTCCGATGGCAGTCTGGGCCTGGGATTATATATTGTGCGGACCATCATAGCGCAGCACCAGGGGCAGGTGGGTGTCGAAAGTTCTCCCGGTCAAGGAGCGACCTTCTGGTTCCTACTCCCGCTCTCTGATGAGCCAACACCGTTTTGATATGCCAATGCGCTTTAACTCTTCAGTAGGGATGGGTCTTGCGTCCATCCGGTCC
>JALYTQ010000197.1 GCA_030854195.1 Chloroflexota bacterium | reverse complement strand
GAGGGGTTGCAACTTCCCCTCGGCACTGTAAAGGCTCGTATGCGTCTCGGTCTGATGCATTTGAAACGCATTTTGCAACAGATGGGCGTTGATGGCCTTTAGCTCCTACTCTTTTTCATACTATATCCACCTACAACAGCGGCACACGCCAGCACAGCGAGCACGTCGGGTAGCCAGGGTAGCGCTGGCGAGGATGGTGGTGCTGCCGCCGCATTGGGATCGCTCCCCGTTTGCGGCATGCCCGGCGTTCCCGCCAGTTGCGCCGATACGAACTGCAACCGCGCTTTTCCCGCTTCGGGACCGATAGCGAAAATGCTGGTTACAGTCCACGGCTTCAGCGTCGTCGCGAGAGGATCTGGCGCGGTCTGGGTTGCTCCCGTCAGATTAAATGTGTAGGAGCCAGCTGGAACTGACACGTAATCGCTGGCGTGCGGGTAGGATAGCCCGTTGGCGATTGTTTGCATGTCGGCCTGCACATCCACCGCGCCTGTGACCTGGGAGAGATGATAGACGCGCACCTTCGCGCCATTGCCAGCGACCAGGTTGTCATCCTTAAAGACGGTGAGCGAGAAGCCCGTCGCCTTCGTGCCCAGCGCCGCTATAGTGTACGGCACCCCTTCGCTGACGGTGAGCGTCTGTGTAACGACTGCCGCGTTGATGCCTGTACCCAGCAGCGCGATACGTAGCGTGTGCGTACCCTGTGGCAGCGGGACGTAACCGGTCACCGTGCCGAACTGAAAATTGTCGAGTATTTTTGTACCATCTACGAAGACATCTACGATACCGATATCAGGCGAGGCATGAATGATACGGACGAACGCGGGGTTTGCCTCCGCCGCGCGCGCCGTCGAGAACCAGCCGCCGGAAAATACAAGCAGCGTGAGCATACCTACGAGCAGCACCAGACGCCGCTGCAGTGAAGATGAGGCCGCTGAAATGCGCATCTACGATTTTCTCCTTGTCATACATATGTATATGGCTTACACATATGCTTACTGATGGATACCTCTGAATAGCTTGTCTGTGTATACGCCATAAAGTGATAAGTGGATCTCTTTTCCTCTTATAGATTTTTACCCGCTTGCTACACGCATCCATAAATAAAGAAAAGAGAACAAAAAAAAGATGTAATCCGCTTTTCCTAAGCTAGCGTAGTTATGTTCAGTGACTGCATACTAGTTCCTTCGCACATTTCTCACTTCTGCTTTTGTATAAGTATCGGAGCGGGAAGCATGGATACAGATCAGTAGGTTGTTAATTTAACATGACAACAGCCTGTCCTTACTAGAAGGGCTTCGTAGAAGAGCAGTTACCCTTACTTACTTATCAGCTTACATCGATTGAAGGAGAAGGCTATGACCCTGCTACACCCCCGTTTTTGCTCACAATGTGGTACCCCGCTGAACGGACAGACGACTGTTTGCTCCCACTGCAACGCGGAGCTGGACGAGCGCTTTCCTATGGCAGCGGCACCTATGTTAGAGAAGATGCCCATTGAAAAGACTGCCAGAGCGCAAAATGCCACCGCCAGATTGCTCGCGACATTCAAGGGACCGCAATCGCGCAGGACCCTGTTCAAGGGTGCCCTGGCAGCTTCGGGCGTCGCCGCTGTGGGAGTGGGTGCCCTGTACGCGCCTACATTCGCCATGGCGAAGACGCAGGCCAACGCCCAGGCCAAACAATCGCAGACCGCGAAAACCCTCAAGACCAGTGGCAGTGCCCAGGACACGATCGTCTCGATCCTGACCGTGGCGCGCACGGCTGAGCAACTGGCCGTTACCTTTTATAGCAACGGCATCGCCAACGCCGATAAGCTGGGTATCTCGGGCGACAACCTGACGTACCTCAAGGCCGCGCTTGTCGAGGAGCAGATTCACCAGCAGTTCTTCACGGCCAATGGTGGTCAGTCGCTCGCCGATACCTTCAGCTTTCCGCAGGGACCCGACACTTTCAGCGACCTCAAGACCTTTATCGCGACGCAGCAGCAGCTCGAAGGCGTCTTCGACTCGGCGTTCCTGGCCGCGATCATGGAGTTCGCGCAGTTGGGCCGCCCGGACCTGGCGCAGATCGCCGGGCAGGTGGCCTGCATCGAGGCCGAGCATCGCGCATTGGGACGTTCGATCGGCGGACTCTCGCCTGCTGACAACTGGGCCTTTACGCCAGTGCTTATCGCGTCGGTCGGCGACGCGCCCGCGCTTGTCCAGAAGGCTGGCTATCTCAGTCCAAAGACCGGGAACAGCTACATGTACAAGCAGGTGAGCATCGATGGCGCAGGCGTTGAGCAGACGAAGCCCTTCTCAATGAGTAGCGGCACCGTCGTCGGCAACGGCTAAGCCAGTGCTTGGTCGGTGAGCTTCCTTCAGGGACACTGAAGGAAGCTCACCGCTGATTTATGTGAAGAGATTGCAGGGAAACGGTTCAGGCTATGAAACAGATATCGACACAGCGCTGTCCGCGTTGTCAAACGGCTATAGAGGCCGATCAGCAGTTCTGCTCGATATGCAGCACGAATACAGAGACGATCTCCTATCGCACAGGCGAGGACCCCTTTCAGGATGACGACAGGACTGTGCGCGCGAGCACGCGGCTACCGGCGCGCCTTTATCTCAAGGCGGTAGAACAATCATTGTCTCCATCTCAAGAACCGTCGCGACAGGATGAAGTAGTTGTTCAAGCGCAAGCTCCTATAAAGAAGAAACCAGGGAAGCGTACACCCAAAAAGCTGCTTATCTTCTCTGCCGTTGGCCTGCTCCTGCTTGCCTTTCTGGTTGTTGCAGAGATAGCTGGCTACAATGGCACAGCAAATGCGCGCCAGCAGGCCGCCCAGGCGAAAGCGCAACTTGATAACCAGCTTCAGCACGCGCTGGATATTGGCGTGCCATCGTCGTACTTGCAGCCACTCTTCACGCAGGAGGAACAGGTCAGCGGTGGCAGTAGCCTGCTGGCGCTGTTACATAATCAATTAGTGACGAGCTACTATCAGTGGCAGGCGATCCAGTATCACGCGCTGCTCACGCAGGTACCCGCTGTTGTCACCAACGCTACCGGACAGCTCCAGGGGCAGGCGCAGCGCGATATGCAGAGTTTCCAGACGGAGCTGATAAATGTCAACGCGCAGGGCATCGGCAACCTGCAAATGTTCGCCCAGAGTCTGAGCCAGGAGCAGCTGCAGTTCGCGGCGGCGCGCCTGCCACAAGACTATTTTGCGCTCAGCCAGGATGCGCGTTCATCTATTCAAGCATTGGATCTGCTAACAACAACTTACCAACAACTGAACGATTTTTCCGCTATTCTCAATAAAATGAAGCAGGCGCATCAAGATGTAAGCTTACTGCAAACGATGTACCAGAACGATCTGCTACTGTTCAACTCAGCCGCGCAAGCGTCCGACTTCCAGAACCTGGGCGCGCAGATCGACGCGCAGTATCAGCAGGTGGTGACGAGCTCACTGCAGCAGTTCCAATATATCGGTGCCACGAAATTGAATGAACTACAGGCGCAGGTGAGTCAGCTAAAAACATATGGCGTGAACACCAGGTCTCCCCAGGCGCTGCTCGACTCGGCGCAGGTAGCGCTGGGACAGGCGCGCACGCTTAGCGACGATCTGGCGTTCTTCAACACGGTCGATGCCGATATCGCGGCTCTGCATGGGCCACTGGTAAAGGGGCAGGCGCGCTACCTGTTGCAACAGTTCCATCACGAAGTCGCTGTCTGGGCGCAGGCGCACGTCTATTACGACAGCTACGATGGCAAAGCCTACGCGCTTGATAACGGGTATATGGGCGCAGGGCTGGGCAATCTGCTGGATCAAGATATGGCAGGCGCGCAGACGGACGCTGACTTCGAGACCATGATTGCTGAGGCGAACAACGCGCTCTTCAATCTGCATATGTTCGAGACGGACTACAACGATCGGACGGCGTACAACCAGGTGCATGCTAGCGATAAGCAGCTGCTCGCTCGCTACGGGCTGCAGAAGCGCCAGGTACTGATGGTCTCGCTGGTCGAACAGGTCATGCGCGTTTATCAAAACGGAAAGCTGGTGCGCTCCTTTACCGTCACAACGGGTCGGCAGGAGTTGCCATCGATCCCCGGCGTGTGGTCGGTATTGGAGCGCAAGTCACCGATCATCTTTCAATCCGGCGAGCCGAGGAACTCGCCCTACTGGTTTCCCGACACGCCTATTCACTACGCCATGCTCTATCACCTGGGCGGCTACTTCGTCCACGATGCTCCCTGGCGAGAAGCGTTCGGGCCGGGAACGCAGTTTCCGCACCAGGACCCGATTGGCACATCGGCCTACAATTTCGATGGGAGCCACGGCTGCATCAATCTCAGTGAGAGCGATGCCGGGTGGGTCTACACACATACCAATTGGAACACAGCTATCGCCATCTATTAACTTACGAGGTGGAGCATGGAACAGATCGAGATCGCGTATCCTGCTGGAACGCTGATACAGGATCAATACGTCGTAGAGGGTCTGCTTGGGCGCGGCGGCTTCAGCGCGGTCTACGTCGTGAAGAGCCAGGACACGCGGGCGCAGCGTTTCGCGCTCAAAGAGTTGAGGACGCAGAGCAAAGATGAGCGGGCGCGCCTGCTTTTCGAATGCGCGGTGCTCAGCCGCCTCGACCATCCAGCGCTGCCCACCGTCGATTCCGTCTTTGAAGACAATAACCGCATGTATATGCTCATGCAGTATATCGAGGGCGAAAATCTAGAGGTGTTGCGGCGACGCCAGCCGGAGCAGCAGTTCGCGCTCTCTACCGTGCTCGCGCTGCTGGCACCCGTTGTTGACGCGGTTGGCTATCTGCATCGCCAGGCGGCTCCGATTCTGCATCGTGATATCAAGCCCGCGAATATCATTGTGGCGAAGGGTAGTGGGAAGACCGTGCTGGTCGATTTCGGCATCGCCAAAGAATACTATCCCGATGCTACGACGACCGCCGTGCGCCACTGCTCGCCGGGCTATGGCGCGCCGGAGCAGTACAGCGGCGTGGGAACGGATCAGCGCACGGACATCTACGGCCTCGGCGCGACCTGCTACGCGCTGCTCACCGGCGCGGTTCCTGTAGATGCACTGCAACGCGCGACTTCCCTGGCGACGAAGAGGGTTGATCCGCTCGTTCTCGCCAACGAGCGGGTAGAGGCCATTCCCGCAACGGTTGCCCACGTGCTGCAGCGCGCAATGGCGATCGGCAACGAGCAGCGCTTCGCGACCGTCGAAGAGTTCTGGCAGGCACTGGTAAGCGCCGCGCAGCCGGGTGCGCGTGACATGTCGGACCAGCTTCCTGCCGGGCAGCGCTTCAGAGTCCGACAGGAGAAAAGTACTGGAATGCTGCCTGCCGGGCGAACGCGTATAACAGGCGTGCGCCTGATCGCGCTTCAACTGCTGGTCCTGCTGGTGCTAGCCGCCAGTGGATTGACGGCAAGCGTCTTCGCCGCACGGCAGCACGCGCAGAAAAGCCCTACTGTTGCATCCCACCCACATGCGGCTACCAGCGCTACAAAAACGCTACCGCCCGTTGCCTTCACCCTGGCGCACCGCTACGCCGGTACCGTGAACGACCTCTTGACCTCGGTGAAGGGGAGTATGACGCTGAACTCAGTACAGCAAAACGGCGCAGTCATCAGCGGAAATTTTGCGGGACTACAAAGGACCGGGACATTTTCGGGCGTTCTCGACACCTCAAAGCATATCCTCTTTACCGTAACGGCACATGCGGGGCAGGCGTCGCTCTTCTTCCAGGGCTCGCAGCGCGCAGATGGCAATCTGGTAGGAAACTACTGTCGCCAGGACGCGTCCGGGCAATGCGTCGGCGATTATGGCATCTGGAGCGTAGCGCCTTCGACACAACCATCACAAAAAAAAGAATAGGTAACGAAACCTGTTACCATTCACAGGGTCTTTGCGTTCTTCTCTTTAATGAGCTCCTCTCAAGAAATTTCTTAAGAGGAGCTAAGATTTTTCTAAAAAATTTCTAAGGTCGTTAAAAACAATTTCTAACACGAGGGAAGTGAAGTGTCAATGGTTGGGAAGAACGAAATCAAGCGCAATTACCTGCCGATTAATTCGTACGGAGTTATTGGTGATTGTCACTCAGCGGTATTGGTATCACCGGATGGGTCGGTAGACTGGGGATGTCTACCGGACTTTGATAGTCCCGCCATCTTCTGCCGCTTGCTCGATGCGGAGCAAGGGGGATACTTTCAGATCGCGCCCGCCGAAGGAACAATTCCAGGATCTCAGCGCTACTTGCGAGGGAGCAATGTGCTGCAGACACGTTTTGCCAGTACGGCAGGTGAGATTGTACTGACTGATTTTATGCCGGTGGAGACCTTGAGCGCGTGGCCCTATAAAGCGATGAATAATAATACCTGGGCGCACGAGAATGGTTCCTGTCATAGTCTGGTACGTATTGTAGAGTGTACCCACGGTGAGATGGCGGTGACGATGAAGCTGCGCGTAAGCCCGAACTACGCGGCTTCTCCATCCGAAGTGCTGCTGGCAGCAGAAAATAAGGGCGCGTTGATTACTTGCGCGCAACAACATGTTGGTCTGGCTATTGTGGGAAGTAATCTTTTAGCATCGTTTTCTGTAGAGGTGGTTCAGGATGGTGATGACTGGCACCAGACGCTTGTGGCCCAGGCGCTCCTGCGCGAGGGCGAGTGCCTGACGTTTGCTCTCGGTGTAGGACGAACGGTGCAGGCGGCGCGTCGTCTGGTTGAGACGGAGCTCCATCAGCGCAACTTCGACTCCGAGCTGGCAAATACCCTCCACTGCTGGCGCAAGTGGGTGGCGGGCATGAAGTATCACGGTCCATATGAAGACTGGGTGCAAAGGAGCGCGCTTACACTCAAGATGATGACGTACGCGCCGACCGGAGCAATTGTTGCCGCGCCCACCGCGTCTCTGCCCGAAGAGCTAGGCGGCGTGCGCAATTGGGACTACCGCTTCGTCTGGTTGCGCGATGCGACCTTTACGCTCTACGCGCTGAACGTAGTAGGCTTTACTGACGAGGCGCGCGCGTTCACACACTGGCTGCGTCGTCTTTCGATTGCCGATGGCGCAGATATGCAGATTATGTACGGTGTGCGCGGCGAGCGCGATCTGGCCGAACAGGAACTGCCCCACCTCAAAGGCTACTGCGACTCCGGCCCGGTCCGTATCGGCAATGGCGCTGTCGGTCAGAAGCAACTTGACGTGTTTGGAGAACTGCTGGATTGCATTCACCTCTATCGGCGTCAGGGCTGCTTCGAGCGCTACGGCGAGCAGCTGGAAGGTCCACTGTGGGAGATGCTGTGTACCATCGTGGAGCATGTATGCGAGCACTGGCACGAGACCGATTGCGGCATCTGGGAGGTGCGCGGCGGCGAGCGGCACTTTGTCTATTCAAAGGTCATGTGCTGGGTCGCGCTGGACCGTGCCATCAAGGCGGCTGAGCAATATTCCCTGGCGTCCGAGCGCCTCGCGCGCTGGCGGATGGTGCGCGACCAGATTCGCGCCGACATCCTGACCCATGGCTATAACGCGGTGATCGGCGCGTTCACCCAGTCCTATGGCGATAATACGCTGGATGCTTCCAACCTGCTGTTGCCGCTGGTCGGCTTCATCCCGCCGGAAGATCCACGCATGCGCTCGACGGTTGATCGCATCATAGAGAAGCTAACTGACGAGCACGGCTTTGTGTACCGCTATCACGCGGATGATGGCCTGTCAGGCTCGGAGGGCACCTTTGCCATGTGTACCTTCTGGCTGATCGATAATCTCGCGATGCAGGGACGTGTTGCTGAGGCCCGCTCGCTCTTTGAGCGTTTGCTGACCTATGCTGGACGCCTCGGCCTCTTCTCCGAAGAGATCGATGCCCGCAATAACATCGCCCTGGGGAATTATCCACAGGCATTTACGCATATTGCCCTTATCAATAGCGCCAATAATCTCAAGAAAGCTGAGCTGCGTCAGGCCGAAAACCATAGCGAACCGGTGGTTGCCGCTATCAGTTTGCAGCAGCGCTAAACCATGGTAGGAGCCAGCGAAATTCTTCGGTAGGCCCGCTCGCGGATATTTTTCCGTGAAGCGGGTCACTCTATTTTATTGTGCTTGTTTCAGCATGGAGCTCTGCTGCTCTCTGAAACGGGCTACCAGTTTGTATGTGCGATAATGTAGGTACATTCCACTATGACAAGCAAAAAGACATTGAAGAGAGGAAGGAAATAGGTGGTATGGTATTTTCAGTTCATTATCCTACAGCCAGCCTGAAACCGCATCGCGAGGAGAGCCTGCTGGGCGGACATTTGTGGATCTTTTCTGGCGCGTTACAGCAGCCTCCGCGCTGGATCGAAGCGGGTGGCCTGGTCGATGTGAAGTCGGCGACCGGGGAGTTTGTGGCGCGTGGCTATTATAATTCACAGACCGATATTGCTATTCGCATTCTGACGCGCGATCCAGAAGAGGCGATAGACGCTGAATTTCTGCGCCGCCGCGTGCGCGCTGCCGTTACCTTGCGCCAGGTCTTCGATCCCGCCGTTACCAACGCCTATCGCCTGATCCATTCCGAGGGTGACGGGCTCCCCGGCGTGGTGGTGGATCGTTACGCCGATATCCTGGTGGTCCAGCTTCACACCGCTGGTATGGAGCGCCTGCGCCCACAATTGCTTGAAGCGCTGACGCAAGAGACGGGTGCGCGTGGCATTCTCTTGCGCAACGATAGCACGTCCCGCCGTCGCGAGGGCCTTGAGCTAGAAGCGCCCTCCATTGTCTACGGCGAGGTTCCCGAGCAGGTAATAATCCGCGAGAACGGCCTGCAGTTTCGGGTCGATCCGTGGCAGGGACAGAAGACCGGCTTCTTCCTGGATCAGCGCGACAAGCGTGCGGCCCTGCGCAAGTACGTGCCTGGCAAACGCGTCCTCAACTGCTTCAGCTATAGCGGCGGCTTCTCCGTCTACGCCGCCCTGACCAGTCCCGAGACGCGTGTTACCAGCGTCGATGTCTCGGCCCCCGCTATAGAAGCGGCGCGGCAACACTATGAACTCAATGGGCTAGATCCCGAGCCGCACGAATTTCTCGTCGCGGATGTCTTCGACTACCTGGAAAAGGCTCGCGCCGGTGGAGAACTATTCGATGTGGTCGTGCTCGATCCGCCAGCATTCGCGAAATCGCGTGATGCGCGCTCACAGGCGCTCAAGGCTTATCGTCGCCTGAACATGCTCGGCATGCAGGTATTGCGATCGGGCGGCATCCTGCTCACCTGCTCATGTTCCGGTGTCGTGGGCCTGGATGATCTATTGGGCGCGCTCTCCCAGGGCGCGCAGCGCCTGCAACGCCCGGTACAGTTGTTAGAGACCTACACGCACGATGTCGATCATCCTATCAATCTGGCGATGCCAGAGACGGCGTATCTGAAGGCGGTGTTCTGTCGTGTGCTCTAAAGTTTTTTGACTCTAGAGTTGGGCGCATAGGTGTTCCTCTATTGTCGCTTTGAACACTACTTATAACTCTTCAGATACTACTATACCAGATTGTGGCTGGAGATCGTACCCACCGTGGAAAATTGCTCCGTGATGAATTCGTGAGCATAGCAAGCGGCGAGTGATAGATCCGTGATGGGTCTGAGGCATTATAGATATAGATCTTTGTGGGAGGGTGGAAGTAGCAGACTGCATACGTGATACTGGGC
>JALYTQ010000436.1 GCA_030854195.1 Chloroflexota bacterium | reverse complement strand
CAAGTTGGGCGCGATACGGCTCCAGTTCGGCGTCATCGCTGCTCATCTGCCTATCTTCGTTTGGGCTGCTGGGAGCTGAAGCGCGCCACTCGCGCAGGGTCAGAAACAGGAGCCCGACGCCGCCCAGCAGGAGCACGATGGGCACCAGCCAGGCCAGTATTGTAAAGCCCTGCCATTGCGGCGTCCACACGATGCCCGGCCCATAGCTATTGACAAAATACTGGACCACCTCTTGCTCCGACTTGCCCGCCTGCAACTGCGCACGGATAGAGCCGCGCATCTGCTGGGCGAGCAGAGACGGCGAGTCGGCCACCGATTCGCCCTGGCATACGGGACACTTCAACTGCGCCCCCACCTCCTGCACGCGCTGGTCCAGCGTCTTATGCGTCGCGGCGTTCAGCGATAGAAAGGACCAGAGCGCCGCCACCAGCACAACAAGAGTCAACAGCAAGAAAAGCGCGCCTCTCTGCTTCATACGATGGCCTCCTTGTCCTCTCTGCTCGCGGGTCGTGGCGGTTCAGCCGCGCCGGGAGCGGGCCGCGTCGCAGTAGACGCCACGCGGCGGCGTTGCGGCCACCAGCAGATGACGCCGCCCAGGAGCATCAGCGCGCCGCCGTACCAGACAAGCGGCACCAGCGGATTGACAAAGACGCGGATCGTCGCCTGCGTATTGCCGCTCCAATCGTCCAGGTAGACATAGAGATCGGTCAGGCCAGAGGTTGTGATTGAGATCAGGCTGGCGGGCTGATTGCCGAAATTGTGGTACATCGTGCGGCCAGGATAGATATAACGTAGCAACTGACCATCGTGCCAGATCTGCAGCTGCGATACCACGGTCTCCGAATCGCTCTGGTTCATATCGATATTGCCGAAGTAGACGAAACGGTAGCCCGCGATGCTCATCTCCTGTCCGGACTTCAGCACGCTATCCTGCTGCTGCTGGAAGAAGTGCGAGCCGATGATGCCAACCACGAGCGCGACCATGCCTAGATGCACCAGGTAGCCGCCGTAGCGCTGCCGATAGCGCGCAAAGAGCATATACAGGGCAAACAAGTAGTTTTCCCCATGCTTGTGGCGCACGCGCACGCCACGCCAGAGCTCGTAGAGGATCGCGCCAGCCGTGAAAGCACAGATGGCGAAACCGATATTCGCCAGCACATCGGTCACACCCACGAGTGGCAGGATAAGCGCGCACAGAGCTGCGCCGACCGCAGGCACGCACAGATTCTTCCATAGCGCCCGCGTCGAAGTGCGCCGCCACGCCAGCAAGGGACCGATGCCCATAGCCAGCATCAAAACTATCAGCAACGGACTGATTACCTGCGTGTAGAACGGCGGTCCGACCGTCACCGCCTGACCACGGAAGGCTGCTGAGATGAGCGGGAAGATCGTTCCCCACAGCGTCGCGAAGGCAATGCCGACCAGGAGCAGATTGTTGAGCAGGAAGACGCCCTCGCGTGAGACGACCGAATCGAACTCCTGCTCCGGGCGCAATTTTGGCAGGCGGAACAGGAAGACGCCGCTGGAGAAGGCGATGACGATCACCAGGAAGGCCAGGAAGTAGCCGCCGATATCGGAGTAGGCGAACGAGTGGACTGAACTGATAACGCCGCTGCGCACCTCGAAGGTACCAAAGATAGAGAGCGCGAACGAGGCGATCACCAGCACGAGGTTCCAGACCTTGAGCATGCCGCGCCGCTCCTGAACCATCGTCGAATGCAGGAACGCGGTCGCCGTCAGCCAGGGCAAGAGGGCCGCGTTCTCAACCGGGTCCCAGCTCCAATAGCCGCCCCAGCCCAGCACATGATAGGCCCACCACGCGCCCAGGATCAGGCCCGTCGTCTGAATCGTCCACGAGGCCAACGTCCAGCGGCGAATGGCGCGCAACCAGTCGTTGTTCAGATGTCCCGTAATCAGCGCCGCGATCGCGAAGGCGAAGGGGAGCGAGAAGCTCATGTAGCCCATCAGCAGCATCGGCGGATGCACCAGCATGCCTGGGTCCAGCAGCAGCGGATTCAAGCCGTTGCCATTGAGAGGTGCGATCGGCACGCGCACAAAGGGATTGGAGACCGTCGTGAGCATAAACAGGAAGAACAACTGAATGCCCATCAGCGTCGCCACGATGTAGGGCACCATCACAGCGGGTGCGCGCCTGGATGTGAAGACGAAGATCGCCGCGAAGACCGAGAGCATCAGCGACCAGTAGAGCAGCGAGCCCTCCTGACCGCCGTAGAACGCAGCCGCCGTATAGTACCAGGGCATGCTCAGGCTCGATTGCTCCGCCACGTAGCGCACGCCGAAATCATGGATCAGGAACGAAACGACCAGCGACGCCGAGGCCAGCAACAGGAAAAACGTCACAGCCAGCGTACTACGTAGCGCGCTCTTGACGAGCAGCGGCATATTGCGCTGTGCCCCCCACGCGGCAGCAAAGATCGTATAGAGGGCAAAGCCAGCCGCCAGGATAAGTGCGATAGTGCCTAGATCTGAAAAATACACGGTACTTCCCTATTTCGACGTAGGAGTCGCGGACTGAAATTTCGACGGACATTTAGCGAGCAGCGTCTGCGCCTGGAACGGCCCCTGCCCCGTATAGTGGCCCTCTACGACGACCTGGATGCCAGGGCGAAAAATATCGGGCACCACGCCGGTATAGGTCACGGGCAGCAATTGCTTCCCGTCAGTGATCGTAAAGTTAAGCATCTGCCGCGCATCGTCACGCGCAACTGAACCCGCCTCCACAACGCCAGCCACGCGCACCGCCTGTACCGTGCAGGTCGTACAATGCTTTAATTCGGGCACGGTCATATAGTAAACGGCATTGGCCTGCGTA
>JALYTQ010000196.1 GCA_030854195.1 Chloroflexota bacterium | reverse complement strand
ATCCTGTCCAGTACGGTCAAGCTTTACGGTAAAATTCTCCTGTGGGGAAAAGCAGGAGGATTTGCCTTTTTGATGTGCCATAGCATATCTTGCACTTTACGGACGATTGTTCTTGCTACTGTCAATCTAATACAATGTAAGTAGAAGGGAAACATACGAACATGCACCTGAATACAGGAAGCCTCTGGCAGAACGAAGAGCAGATCGAACTCAGTGATGTCGAACTGCAGATGGTCCAGGGCGGCCATAAGCATGCCCATAAATACACCTATGGCGGCAATAACTGCGGCAACTACGGCTACAGCTATGGCGGCAACGACTGCGGCGGTAACTACGCCTATAACAGCGGCAGCGACTGTGGCAATTACGGCGGTGCCTACCTCAACTACAACGATGGCAGCAACTGCAACGGTTCGCAGGGGAATTTTGTTATTATGCAAGTGCTACCTGCATCCTCTTGCTCTAACTCTTGCTATAACACCTGCGGCTAATATCTGCCAGGAACGTGCTGCGGCCCGGCTAAAAGGCTGACCGCGAGGACGTTCTAGCCATCGCAAACAGGCGATATTAATGCAGAGTCAATCAGAGAACTGTTATGGTTCTCTGATTGACTTGCTATCTTAGAAGAAGTATAGTCCGACACTTAAATTGATGTGCGTAAACCATGCGAGAAAGGTATCGAAAAACGTTCCTCCCCATGTATAATAGAGAGACACATAGCTACGTCATAGTGCAGGGAATGGCATGAACATGTCACATAGGAGCAGGGCAATTCACCTTACACCCAGACAGCTTGCTATTACAACATCTTGCGCGCTTGTACTGGTCGCGCTCGTCCTCGCACTTGTCGCTGTCCTCAGATCGACTCCGGCCTCGACGACGGCTACAAAGCCGACCTTTCAGGTAAGCGCGGGCTTCGATGGACGCTATAAAAACGGGACATGGATACCTGTTCACGTCGCGCTCAGCAATACCGGCGCTGATTTTACAGGGACGCTCTCGATCAACCCCTCTTCGACGCTTGCTCCCCTGAGCACCTCGACGCTCTATCAGTCCAGCATTACACTGCCAACCGACGCGCAAAAACAGATCACACTCTATATTCCTTTCAACTCCGCTGGCGATTACCAGAACCTCACTATACGGCTCCTCGATACGCGTGGCAGGCTCATCCAGGCGCAATCGGCCCTGCTGCACGCCCTGGACGCGAACGACGTTTTCATCGGCCTCCTCTCCGATCAACCCAACGATTTTGGGACGCTCAACAGCGTTGACCTGCCCAATCGGAACGCGACGGTCGTGACGGCGGCACTCAACGCGCGTAATTTCCCGACGACCGCCGCGGCACTCGACAATTTTGCTCTGCTCGTGCTGGACAATTTCACGACCAGCAGCCTGAATAACGATCAACTCGTCGCGCTGCAGGCATGGATAGAGCGCGGCGGAGTACTTGTCGAGGTCGGGGGCCTGTCGTGGCTGCGCACCCTCGCGCCTCTGCCCGCTGACTTGCTACCGGTCAATATCACGACTACAAGCGCGCTGCCAGACGGCATCTCGCTACTGCCTTTAAGCGGTCCGTCATCCACGCAGGTATCCGAGACACTCGCGGCCCCTATACCTATCAGTGCTGCCGAGCCAACGACCACCCCAGCGGACACCATCACCACAACGCTCCTCTCCACTGGCACGACGCCTCTGCTGGTCCAGCGCCAACAGGGACATGGCCTGCTCTACTACCTGGCCTTTGATCCGACGCTTGAGCCGCTCGCGGGTTGGCGGGGCACGCCATTGCTCTGGCAGAACCTCCTGCTGCGCTCACTTGGAGAACAGGCGCTTCCCGCTAACAGCGGCGAACCCGTCCTGCCCGCGAGCGGATCGGCCAACGGAACCCTGATGCCTGACATCCCTTTAATCAGCGTCAGCATGCAGAACCTGCTGCTGGCGCTGCTGCCACACACGCTGCCCCTGCCGTGGCCGCTTATTGGCCTGCTGATCGGCTACCTGCTTGTACTGGGACCGCTGCGCGCCCTGGTCCTGCGGTGGCTGGGACGGCACTGGAGCTGGCACATCGTACTCAGCTCGTTTGTTGTCTTCTCCGGTGTTGCCTATGGTCTCGCGCTCCACGAAAAGCATACGACGATCGCCAGCGCCAGCATCTCAATTCTACAGCTCAACCAGGACGGGGCACCCGCGCACATCACGACCTACGCGGGAGTGCTTCTACCGGACCAGGGCAACTTCCAGGTAACTATACCGGACGCGACCCTGACGCATATATTGCCACAAGAAGTTGCTACCAATACCCTCCTGCCACAGCAGACAGCCATCAGCGGCGGACCACATGGAAGCCAGGTCGCTCTGAACGGGCAGCATAGTTGGATGATGCATATGCTCATTGCGGAGCAGGATCGCCAGATCAGCGGAAACGTCGCATCCAACCTGACGCTCGCTCACGGCACGCTGAACGGAACACTGACCGATACGCTCCCCTACTCCCTCAGCGATACCTATATTCTGACAAACGAGGGCTACATTCACTTCGGCCCCTTGCGCGCAGGGCAGACACGCGCTATTGACAGTACCTTCAGGCGTATGGACGATAGCAATGCAACGCTGGTCGACCAGATCGCTAGCGATAACGGCCTGGCGACGCCCTACGATCTGAGCATAGAGTCGCAAAAAGCAAAGACACTCCAGCAGCAGCATATCGCGATGCTGACCGCTCTGAGTGGAGAGCTCAGCCAGTTTACCTGTGGGCTCAATAACTGTTCGCTGAAAAATAGCGCGCTACCGCAACAGAAGCCGTTCGCGGACCCGGTGCTGCTCTCGACGCCCAGCTATGATCCGCTCCTGGCCGCCAATACAGCAGCAACGCTGATAGGCTGGGCCAGCCAACAACCCGATGCGACCAATACGATCTCGGTAAATGGAGCGCTCACTGACGGCATACATCAGGTCTTTGTGCAGGTGCCTCTAGCCATCCACGCAACCAATGCACTCAATATACCGCCCAATATCCTTAGCGCCCAACTGGCCGCGGTGCAGGGCGACAATGTGCAGATGCAGCCTGGACTCTACCTGATGAATACGGGCAGCGTCACCTTTGATCTCGCGTTGCCACCGGGCATCGACGTTCAGCAGCACGCGCTGACCGCCTCGCTGATGCCCTATCCGCCGGATGGCATCTATCTCCTGGGCGCGGCAGGTATCAGAACCGTTGCGGACATACAGCGCCTGCATCTCTCTGTATATAACTGGCAGACGCGCACGTGGGACATCACGCCGTTGCGCCTGTACACGTTCACGGTGCAACAACGGGCATATATTGGCCCCGGTCAACGTATACTCTTCAAAGTTGAAAACCAGAATGCCCTCCTGGGCACGTTTATCTTTGGCACGCCAATCGTCCAGCTGTAATTGATTTGTAGGGCGTCCCTCTTATCACTAATTTGCGGTATAATCCATGTAAGTAGATACAGTACACCCGCGAAGATGCCTGTGTTTCTGTTCCGATCAGGGCAATTGAACATGATAAACAGAGATGTACACTTTCAGGTTGCGTAGAACGATATAGTAGTACGAAGTTTTCCGACGCGCCTTTATGGTATCATGAAAGAGGCCCAGGCATATGCTGAATAGCCATTCTCAAAGATCACCGGGCATGATGATACGACTATTTGCATCATTGTGTGTCACTGTGCTTCTTGCCTTTTTTCTCTTTCCTCTTAAAGCTTCAGCACAGGCTTCGTCTTCTCTCAGCAGGCCAACCTTCACGGTAAATATCGGCTTCAGTTCACGCTATCGCGACGGCAACTGGATGCCGGTCCGGGTCTCGTTGCACAATGATGGGCCGGATTTTAACGGCTCCATTTCCATAAGTGTCCCTTCTCCCTCTATAAGTTCTGGCAAGTCCTCGGCAAACTTGACGTATCAACAGGCGGTCAGTCTTCCTACGCAGTCGCAGAAGCAGGTCACGCTTTACGTACCCATCTCGGTCGGAAACCAGGGCAGTACGCTGCCGATCTCGGTCGATCTGCTCGATGCGAATAATCAGAAGATTGGCAACGCTGTGAATATGTTGCGCAGCATAGGCCCCAACGATATCTTCGTGGGCATCCTCTCCGACCAGACAACGGGCTTCGGTCCATTAAGCATGGTGCCGCTTGCCGACCAGACAGCCTCGATCGTTACTGAACAGTTAGACGCCTCGGAGCTGCCAACCATGACCGAGGTGTTAAAGAACTTCGATCTCATTGTACTTGACGATTTTACGACAAGCAATCTCACGAAAGATCAGCTTACCGCGCTACAGAACTGGGTCAACCAGGGCGGATCGCTGCTCGTCATGGGCGGGCCTGACGGGCGGCGCACACTCAGTCCGCTGCCTGCCGGGCTGCTCCCTGTCTCGCTCAATGGCACGACAACGCTGCCCGCTGGCACGCCTCTCCTGCTGCCTGCCGGGCCGACTAAAGACACTTCTGCTCGACACGCAGCCTCCCGAGGCGTACAGGGAACAGTCACAATCAGCACAGCAACACCCGTGGCAGGCAGTACTGTCGCCCTCGCGGCTCCCGACGGCACTCCGTTGCTCGCACAGGCTACGTTGGGACAGGGGCTGATCTGTTACCTGGCCTTTGATCCTACACTCAATCCTGTGCTCAACTGGTCGAATATCGGCACGCTGTGGAATGGACTTTTGCTGCGCACGCTCGGCGACAAGATTCTGGCCTCCGGCACCGGCATCAGTGTGAGCAATGCGTGGCGCACTTCACCAAACGGTGATAGCGGCTTCGCCAGCGTCCTGCAATCCTCCTTACCCAGCATGGTGCCGCCGACATGGCTTATCTTGCTGCTCCTGCTCGGCTATGTCACGGTTCTTGGCCCACTGCGTTTTCTGCTCGTACGCGTGTTTAAGAAACGAGATTGGAGCTGGCGCATCGCGTTGAGCATCATTGTTCTCTTCTCAGCACTTAGCTACACGCTTGCCTTACAGCAGAAGGGCACTTCGATTGTCAGCAGCAGTGTCGCGGTTATGCAGCTTGGTAGGCCGGGCACAACGGGCACATCGGCGCACATTACGACATACGTGGGCGTGTATGTGCCTAATCAGGGCAATTTCCAGGTCAATCTAGCAGGCGCGAATCTGGTGCAGACGCTCGATAGCCAGGCGGCGAAGGGCAACCCTGCAACCATTGTATCGACGCCAGATGAAACTGATGTGAAGCTGCAAGGGGCCGCTATATGGACGCTACGTACCCTGGTTGCCAAGCACGATAGCCAGGTGAAAGGCGGCATCATCTCTCACCTGGTACTCCAGGACGATAGCGTATTGCGCGGAACGATTACCAACACACTGCCCTACGCGCTTAACAATATCTACGTGCTGATAGAAGACCACTTTAAGTCGCTGGGCAACATGGCTGCGGGTGAGACAAAAGCGGTATCGCTGTCGCTGGAGAGCGCGGTCAATATGGAACCCTCTTCTTTGGCGGACCAGATCGCGGAGAGCAACAAATTACCTGTACCATACACCATGTACTACGCGGGCACGCGCATGACGACGCTACAACGGCATATGGCCCAGTTGGCAACCCTGAGCGGAGAGAATAGCTATATGTATTGCGGCGGCACCTCCTGCTTCCAATCAGCGCAGCCGATTGCGACCTCCAGCGGGGTGATCGTTAATAATACCGCTACCCTGGCAAGTGGGAACGGTCCCCTGACGCAGGCCGGTGGTCGCGATCCGTTGCTGGTGCCCGGCGCGTCGGCAACCTTTATCGCCTGGGCGAGCCCCTTGGTCGACGCCACCAACGCGATCGCGGTAAAGGGGAGCAGAATAGCCAATGCCCAGGAGGCATTTATTCAGGCTCCGCTCGATGTTAGCTTTACCGATCCGTCGACCCAGACAGTCAACATCCCCTCGGATGCCATTCAGAGCCAGGTGGTCGACGTGCAGGGACAGAACGCGCAGATGCAATCACCGGGCGTGTATACGATGAACACGGGGAGCATGACCTTCGAACTTGCCCTCCCTGGGAACTTGACGCTACAGAGCAGCAGCATCACGTTCACCGAACCGGCAAACCTGATTCAGGGCAACGGCATTCCGATAGGGCAGGGCATCAGTTCGGTCGTCGATGTCAACCATATGCAAATTTACCTGTATAATTGGCAGAAATCCAGTTGGGATCGCTTTACCTTTAACCAGTTCGTTCTGACCATCAATAACGCCCAGCCGTACATAGATGCGAGCGGGCGCGTGCTGGCACAGTTTAGCAATCCGAATGCAGCGCTGGGAACCGCCGTCTTTGGGAAGCCGCTGCTGCAAGTAAAGGGTCTGCTCGCAAATTGACAAGGCGTCTGCTCGCATCAGGAGCAGCTTTATAAGTAAAAAGGATGTGCATGCATTTATGCAAAAAACGGAGCCGGAAAATGCGATCATCAAAATACAGAACGTCTCAAAGCGCTATTCTACGGTCAACGCCCTGAGCAACTTCTCGCTGGAGATTCCGCGCGGCACCATCTACGGTCTGATCGGGCCGAATGGAGCGGGCAAAACGACCCTGCTGCGCATCCTGGCGGCCCTGATCGGCCCAAGTAGCGGCGAGGTCTGGTTCGAGCGCGAGGAGGTGAGCCAGAACCCTTCCTCCATTCAGCGCAAGATTGGCTACATGCCCGACTTCTTCGGCGTCTATCCCGACCTTACAGCAGTCGAGTACCTGGAGTTTTACGCTGGCATTCATAAGATTCCACGCAAGAAGCGCGCGCGCATCGTTGCCGATCTGCTGGAACTAGTCGACCTTTCGGCCAAACGTGACGAACTGGTCGAGACGCTCTCGCGTGGCATGAAGCAGCGGCTCTGCCTCGCACGCGCCCTGATCCACGATCCAGAGGTGCTCCTGCTCGATGAACCCGCGGCGGGCCTTGATCCGCGTGGGCGCGTGGAGCTGCGTGAGCTGGTGCGCTCCCTGCAAAGCATCGGCAAGACGATCATTATCAGTTCGCATATCCTGCTCGAACTGGCGGAGATGTGTAGCGACATCGCCATTATGCAAGAGGGCCGCCTGATTGCCTCGGGCGACGTTGAGAAGATCTCCCAGCATGTAAACGGCGCTCGCCAATTGGAGATTCATATCCTGGAAGTCGAGCGCATCCCGCTGGCGATAGAACTGCTCAAGGAGGAACCCGGCATGAGCACGATCACGCACGAGGAGGGAAATGTGCTGCTGGCAGACTTCATCGGCGACGATCAGGCTCTGCACCTGGTCATCGCTAAACTGTTCAGCAAGGGCATCCCGGTTACGTCGTTTGCGCCGCGCCGGGGCGGTGGTCGCCTTGAAGAGGTATTTATGAGCATTACAGAAGGGAGCAGCCCGGCATGACCTTTTTAGCGCTCCTCACCAAAGAGCTACGCCTGCGCATGCGGCGCGAACGTACGATCTGGGTCGTCGTCCTCTACATCCTGCTGATGGGCCTGATTGCCTGGTTCTATGTTGGCCGCTTCGCCAACTTCAATGGCAGCGGGAGCATGACGCTGAACGATATCGGCACCTATCTCTACATGCTGCTCTCAATGGTTCAGCTCTTCCTGATTATCTTCATCACGCCAGCTTTTACGGCCACGGCGGTCAATGGGGAGAAAGAAAGGCAGACCTTCGATCTCATTCTCTGCGCGCGCATCTCGGCCTTCTCGCTCATCGCTGGCAAGCTGGTCGCGGGACTGGTCAATTCGCTGTTGCTTATCGCGGCCTCCGTTCCGCTCTTCAGCCTGGTCTTCTTCTTTGGTGGCATCTCGCCACAACAGATCACGAGCGCGCTGCTGGTCTTTGTGAGCACGACGCTCATTATCGGCACCTTCGGCCTCTTCTGCTCAACGCTGCTCCTGCGCCCGGCGGTCTCTACAGCCATTGCGTATATGGTCAGCATGCTGTGGATCTTTATGCCCCTGGTCCTCGCCATCATGATCTCGGGCTCAGGAAACTGGCTGCAGTTCTTCAGCCCGGTAGGCATGCTGCAATCTCCTTCGATCTTCAGCCGACCCTCCCCACTGTTCGTCTGGAATCCGGTCGTCGCGCTGATGAGCACCTATCCTGCTGGCAGCATCATGAGCAACTACGTCCTGCATGGGCTAAAGCTCAGTCCCTGGCTTGCCTATACGCTGCTCAACCTTTTGGCTACTGCGGTCTTCTTCCTGCTCAGCGTATACCTTGTCAAGCCTATTCAACCGGGGAGTTTGTGGCGGAAAAAGGTACTTGTCGAGAATAGCTCTTCTTCTTCGGCAAATGCTCCTGGCATATGATATAACTAGAGCAGGGTCTTAGCGCGTACGAGGGATTGATACGAGAAAGGCATTGTTATGGCGACCTTGATGCAATCGCGCATAGAGGCACTCAAGCAGGAACCTCTGGATAGCGAGAGCGTGATCAGGGCACTACAGCCCTGGCGGCGGCGACTCTCCGTACAGAAACTGCTACGCTGGACCACCAGGGGCATCGCTGTGGGCCTCCTCCTGGCATGCGTCCTACTAGGCATCGCGCGCCTGACACCCTGGCCCAACGCGCTCGCCTGGGCCATTGGTGGCGCGCTCGCCTGTACGCTCCTCGCCATAGGGATTGCTCTCTGGCAGCGGCCATCGCTCGCGCACACCACGCGCCTCGTCGATGCGCGCCTCTCGCTGCACGATCGCTTGAGCACAGCCTGGGAGCTGCGTGAACAGCCGGGAACGCTCGTACGACTCCAGCGCCGCGATGCGTTGAGGCAGCTCCAGAAGCATAAGCCGACCGCCACCATTTCCCTCCGTCCACAGCGCCTCAGCGTTGCGCTCTTCGCCATTGTTGTGCTGGCGTTCGTGCTGCTGATCGCGCTACCCAATCCTATGACGGCAATTATCAAGCAGCAGCAGGCGTTCCAGGCACGCATCGCGAAACAGGTTGCCACGATTGACAAGGTACGCCAGGAACTCGCCCAGCAAACAAACCTCTCGCCACAGGAACGGCAGAAGATCGACCAGATTCTGAGCGATCTTGAGAATAAGCTACAACAGACGAAGAACGATACCCAGGCCCAACAGGCTATCGCCCAGGCACAGGCAAAGCTGAACCAGCAGAGCGATCCCCAGGCAAGCAACAAAGAGCAGGCCGCCGCCGCCGCCAGTTCTGCCCTGCAAGGGAGCAGCAACTCCAACCTGAAGGCGCTGGGCAACGCGCTCGCCAATAACGATAGCAAGCAGGTCTCCAACGATCTCAAAAACCTCGCCTCACAGATTGGGAAGATGTCGGCGCAGCAACGCAGCCAGCTCGCGCAACAACTGGAGAATGCGGCGAACCAGGCGGGTCAACAGAATCCCGCGCTCAGCTCAGCGCTCCACCAGCTGGCCAAAGCGGTCGCCGATGGCAGCCCGAGCGAGGTCGCCGACGCCACGAACGCCTTGCAGCAGGCGACGGACCAGAACGCCGCCACCCAGACGCAGGATACTAGCATCAACCAGGCGTCACAAAGCCTGCAGCAGGCCGCGAACAATCTCACCTCCGCTACCGATGGCTCGAACAGCCAGGGCCAACAAAGCCAACAGAGCCAGGGACAGCAAGGGCAACAAACGCAGGGTCAGGGGCAGCAGGGGCAAGGCCAGCAAGGGCAGGGTCAGGGACAGCAGGGGCAAAATCAGGACAAGGCCAGGGACAACAAGCACAGGGCCAGGGTCAGGGACAAGGGCAACAG
>JALYTQ010000195.1 GCA_030854195.1 Chloroflexota bacterium | reverse complement strand
CCCGCTGAAAGGACCACCCAAGACTCTTTCGGCAAGAGCGCGGCGAGCAGACCCACCGTTTGAGGCTGGCCTTGCACCCAGACGGTATGCGTCTCGGGAACCGCAAGCACATAGTTCTTGTTGTGCTCCTCCAGAAACATGCGCAGCTCATCGTAGCCATACACGGTATCGCCCGCCACCCAATTGACAGGGATGCCTGCCTCAAAGGCCCGCAAGAGCATCTGCTGTGCCAGTTCTCCTTTCGTGGCAAAGCCAACCTCATCAGGAATACCGGCTTCCCGACACCGCACACGATCCTGTGTCCATTCTTCTGGCAGGTAAAGCGCACGATCAATGAAAGCATATCCTGATCTGCTCGCATACAAGAGAAAGACGCCTACCTGGCTGTTCTCTCGTCGCCCAGCGGTCCCGCTCTATTGGCGCGCTACCCCTGCTGATTTCTTGCCTTTTTTGAGAAAACCTGTTTCGTCCATCACCAGAAGCCCATCTGCTTCTCCCAGGTGCTCCATCACGTACGCTCGCAAATCGTCACGCACGGCTTCCTCGTCCCAGTCGGCTTCTCCCAGCAAGCGCTGCACTCCGCGAGGACCATCTTCGCCCAGTTCCTCTGCCATTTGCCAGCCGTTCTTGCGCTCAACATTGCCCAGCAGACCCTCCAGAAAGCGACGAGCTCTGCTTCTCACCTCGGCACGTCGAAAGCGCGGCCCGATGCGTGCTTGCAGGTCCGCCAGTTCCTCTCTGATCTGCTGCAACAGAGCTTCTTCCTTCTCCATTCCTTCTTCATCTTGCTTGGTTGTGGTCATCGCCTTCACCCTCCACCAAGCAGTTTACCACTTTTCCCTACTAAGTGTCACTGTAGTACTAAGAACAAACAATTAACAGCGCTCCAGGTCGATGCGATGAGATCGGCCAACTGTGAGCGCACCTTTACCCGACAAAATGACTGGCAAGCGCTTCGACCGCCCGGAGTTCCTCAAAATGCTCGACATGCTGCGTCCAGGGGATATCCTGGTCGTGTGGCGACTGGATCGACTTGGGCGGAGCCTGAAAGAACTCATCGAGACGGTGAACCTGCTCGCCGCACGTGGTGTGGAACTGCGCAGTCTCAAAGAGAACATCGACACGACCACGCCAACGGGGCGGCTGATGTTCCATGTGATTGCCGCGCTTGCCGAGTTCGAGCGTGATATCATCAGCGAGCGCACTCAGGCGGGCCTTGAGGCGGCCAGAGCCAGAGGCCGCAAGGGCGGCAGGCCCAAAGCCACCGCCAAGATCAGCCCGGCTCAACTTGCGCGGGCAAAAGAACTGTATGCCGCAAAGCAGAACAGCGTGGCCGAAATCATGACATTGACAGGATTTAAGAGACGCAACACGTTTTACAAGTATGTGGTCAATGGAGAAACATAAAAAGCCATCATTGGATTGATGGGGTGAAAGCCGCGTTCTTGCCTCACCTACGCGTCATTTGGCGTTTGATCAGGTCAAGCAAGGCTTCCATCTCAAACGGCTTCTCAAGGGAAACCAGATCAGTGCGAGCCTGGATGTTTTGAGGTGGAGTGGCACTCATGAAAATGACAGGGACCTGTTCGACCCCTTTGCTCTCTCTCGGAGCCGGTCCAGGCATTCCAGGCCATCCATCCCAGGCAGCAGATAATCAAGCAAGATGAGATGAGGAATGAGCGTCCTCACCACTTTGAGGGCCGCAAACCCATCAAGCACATGAACCACCTGGTATGCTGTGGCATCTTGCAGGAACACTGTCAGCGTCTCTCCGATATCCACATCGTCTTCGACAAGTCTTCTCCTGCCAAAAAATGCTGAGAGGTTCGATGGATCTGATTGTTACCTTGCGGAAGGTTCCAACAACCTTAACTCCACCCCATTCACTTGCTGCTCCTTCATAAGCTGGTCATTATAGATCTTCTGATATCTTAGAGAAACTTATTTCTTCTGAAATTTCCATTTTTTCGTGAAGCATCCTGTAATTTTAGATTTCAGGCGAGGAGATATGATCTCCTCAGTATGATTTGAGAATTTCATATACTATTTATTTTCGATTTGGCTCGTATGTGAGTACCACTACACCAGAGCCGAATGTTTGCGATTGAACAAGTTTGAATTCCTTTTGCTGGCTCTCACCATGAAAAAGCCGCTTCCCGTTTCCTACTACAATGGGGAAGACCATGAGACGGTATTCATCAATGAGATCCTCTTGCATGAGCGAGTGAATGAGCTCAACGCTACCAAAGATCAATATGTCCTGACCAGACTCCTGTTTCAATCTGGTAACTTCCTCTACAACATTGTCCTTGATAAGGGTGGCATTCCACTCAGCTTCCTGCAAAGTTGTGGTTGGAACATACTTGGGCATACTGTTTATTCTTTCGCCATATGCACCAGTAGCACCAGGCCAGGTGGCTGCAAGTTCCTGATAGGTTATGCGCCCCAGAAGGAGTGCATCGCTGGCAAAAAGCTCATCGAATTTGTATTTTTGTGATTCTTCACTCCTAAATTGAGAAGTCCACTGTGGATTTTCAACAACACCATCCATAGCCATGAGCATCGAAGCAACTATTTTTCTCACGTTTTTCTCCTTAAAAGGAATGTCGCAGCAATTTACTTGCAAATTGCAAGTGTTCGCAACAAGCTATTCTCACGTAGCCAATCAAAAACGGTAAAGCTGTTGCAGATAGTATTGTAAGAAAAATTGACCCGATATTTCCACTTATTCATTACCTAAACCGGCCTGCAGGCGAACATGATGGCGTTCTGGCTAGAACGTTTAGTTGGGTTGGGCGAAGGGACTACATCTTGTTCCTATTCAAAAACTCAATGATAGTGCGCCAGTGCTTGCTGAAGATATTCATCATCCACAGAGTGTCCTCCCTCGCTCTCGTCGATCAACCGTTGACCATAGAGGTAAGCTGAGAGATCACAAACGGTGTCTTCTTAGCTTCAGTCAAACTCACTCTACAAGGCGCCTTCTTTAGTCCCTTAAGCCCTTAAAGTCTACGAGGAAGAGCCAGTTTTGCCCGTCCTTGCAACTCTTCAGTAAAAATCCCATTGAGGAAATAAGCAGGAACGGTCTACTACAGTTTTGCGCGATCAGCGAGGAGGTGCTTCTGCACTTTCCCCAGGGCGTTGCGCGGTAGTTCATCTACAAAGATGATGCGACGTGGTTTCTTATAGCTGGCGAGGCGTTCGCGGCAAAAGGCAATGATATCGGCGACCTCGGGTGCCTCATTTTTCTTTGCTACGACCATTGCCACGACCTGTTCGCCCATCTCAGGATCTGGCGTGCCGATCACGGCGACCTCAGCGATCGCGGGGTGTAGGGCCAGCACATCTTCGACCTCGCGTGGATAGATATTGTAGCCTCCGCTGATGATCAACTCCCGCGCGCGCCCGGTGATGGTGTAGTAGCCGTCGTTGCTATACCAGCCAAGATCGCCGGTCTTGAACCAGCCATCGGAACTGAACGCCTCGGCGGTCGCCTCGGGCCGGTTCCAGTAGCCTGCAAAGACGTGCGGCCCGCGCACTTCGATCTCGCCAATCTCGTCGGGAGGTAGCGGCTGACGTGTTTGAACGTCCACGACGCGTGCCTCCTGTCCAGGGAATGGATCTCCAACGGTGCCTGCGCGCCGCTCGCCTTCGTAGGGATTGGTCAGGTTCATAATTGTTTCGGTCATGCCGTAGCGCTCAAGGATGCGTTGCCCGAAGACGTGCTCGAAATCTGCGAAGACCTGTGGGCTTAGTGGTGCCGAACCAGAGACGAAGAGGCGCAAGGGATACGTTGGGGCACCCTGCCGCTCGGCTTCCGCCAGTAAGCGGATATACATGGTTGGCACGCCGAAGAAGAGGCTAATACTGGCATCGTTGGAGAGCGTGGTGAGGATATCGCTGGCCTCGAACTTGCGCCGTAGTATGACGCTGGCACCATTGAAGAGCGTTCCATGCATGCCGACCATCAGGCCGTGCGTGTGAAATAGGGGGAGTGCCAGGAGCAAGCAATCGTGCTCCGTCCAACGCCAGGCGGTCGTTATAGCGGCAATATTGGAGGTAAGGTTGGAGTGGAGCAGGAGCGCGCCCTTCGCCTGTCCCGTGGTGCCCGATGTATAGCCAATGACGGCGGGATCAGTCGGAACTGGCAGTGCAGAGCGCGCCCGGTCGGAGCAGGCAGGTGTGCCGCTTGCGATGAAGTCGGTGAAGGCGATACGCTCCAGGGTAGATGGTTGTGTGGCGTCCACGACAACCAGTGTCTTCAATGATGAGACCGCCAGGCGCTGCAATGCTTCTGCGCCCGCTGTATTGGTTACACACAGCCGCACACCTGCGTCGGTCATGATGTGACGTAGCTCTACCTGTTGATACTGCGAATTGACCAGTACTACGATGCCACCAGCAAGCTGCGTGCCGAGGTAGGCGACGACAAATTCGGGGCAGTTGTCGAGGAACAAGGCGACGCGCTCGCCTGCCTGCAAGCCCCATTCGGTGAGGGCATAGGCAAAGTGTTCGATTTCTTTATATAACTGCCCATACCTGACTATCCGATTCTCAAAGAAGATGACCGGACGTTGTGGATGCTGCTGTGCATGATGCACCACTGCCTCAACTATCGAGTTCATGGGAGAGCCTTTCTACCAGGTGAACGAAAAGATTGTACTTTTATAATACCATCATTTTCTCGTGCTTTGATGACTGTGGATGATAGAAAGTGGGTACTTTCTTGTGTATCGTATAGTCATAGAATATACACAAGAAAAATAGCCAGAAAGAACCAGTTTACGCGTTTTCTTTGCAAGAGACACGTTTTGTAGTACTATTGTTGCTAGACATCTCTGATTCTGTACTATGATGCGAGGAGAAAAAACGTGATGGAGATCGTGACCCATGAGTTTTCCTTCGCAGTTGACCAGCCCGAAACCGTGCTCAAACCACTGCTTGCGCTACTACAATCTGATACTCAACACAATAAAGCTGCAACGCCACGCTCGGCATATCTTTTAGAGGCACAGAGCGTCCTTATTATTGATGCCGACAGAATGCTCACAACCTCTATTGCGCAGGCTCTATATGGGGTGGGCTACCGTTCGTTATCAGTTGAAACGGAGCTAGAAGCCTTTACGCTTTTCTTGAAGGGGGTATACATTCCTCAAGCCGTTCTGCTGGGTCACAAACACCAGATTAACCAGCTTTTCCTGCAAAGGCTTCTACAACAGAGCGCGCAAAAATATGGAAGAAAGGTTCCCGTTATTCGCCTGCACGCAACAGAGAGCACGTCTGCAACACCTGCCAGCACTTCGTCAACGCGTCTGCCCTCACGGCCACTCCTGCCAGCACCGATACAACAGCCTGACGCGCAGATGAGTGGCATAGAGCAACTTGAGCGAGAGAAGATGTCATTGGAAGGTCTGGATATTGGTCGCTACCATCTTGAAGCATTAGTGGGAGGGGGATTACAGGGGAATGTCTATCGGATCTACGACCGCCTGCGCGAACGTGAGATGGCCCTCAAGGCGGTCCATGTAAATAGCCTACCGTACGCCATTGCGCGGGTTTCCGAAGAGGAGGCTAACCTCTTTCAACAAGAGATAGAGCTCCTTAGTACACTTGACCATCCACATATACAGGCACCGCTCAACGCTGCCAGATCGTACATCAGCGGCTCGCCCTTTATTTATAAGACGATGCCCTTTTATCCCGAGCGCTCACTGGCGCAATGGCTCACACCACAGCGACGGCAGAAAGAGGTTCTACCACGAGATGTCATCCCTGTTGCCTTACAGCTGACCGATGCACTGCACTATCTTCACGAGCACCAGATTCTTTACCAGAACTTCAAGCTGACCAATCTGCTGATCCGCGAAGCAGGCAAGGATCTACAACAGCTGCACCTCTTATTGACCGATTTTGCGGTCACGCAGGATGGCTCGTTCTTCTCGCGAACGCACGAGGCATACCCTTACATGGCACCTGAGCGCTGGCACGGCCAGGCTCTGCCCGCGTCGGATCAATACGGTCTGGCGGCCATCATCTACGAACTGCTGACCGGGCGACCACCATTTCAGGGAGTCTCAGAATATGCTTTGAGATTTCTCCACATGAACATGCAACCTCAGCCGCCCAGCGCGTTCAACGCAGCGCTCACCCCGACCATCGATCACGTTCTGCTGCGCGCACTAGCGAAGAGGCCCGACGATCGTTTTCCTGGTATAGAGATATTTACCCAGGCACTACAGCGCTACTACTGACATTTCACATATTGGACTATACTGCTTGCCAGAATGGGGTAGCGCTACGTAAGCTATCATGTGCACCGATGAGCCTTTATCGTCCATACTCGAAAGAGTTCCACTACCGTCAAGTGGATAAAGCAGCACCTTACCTCTCGCCGAAAGGTAGAGGGGACAAAAGCATAGTATTAAGAAGGCCAGGCGAGAGCGGCATCTGTATCGTGTTGGTCAGCAGGGCAAGAGCTGAATTGCTCGAATCCTCGTTGTGCGATCTTGCGTAGGTTCCAGGTCAATGCCAAGAGAAAGTCCTGCAAGAGGTATCCCATCCCTACGGGTTCTCCAACACGGGTACGGCATACGTTCTATAAAAATGCAGGTTCTTCTGCTCCAACCAGCGAAGTGGAGCGAGCAGCACCTTCGGTAACGGCACATCCGAGGCCCTCACCTGTCGCAGTGCTGCCGCTGCCTCCTCGTCTCGCCCCAGCAAAGCACAGGCCAGACTCTTCCAGAAGGAGGCTGCTCTCATTCCTGGACCCTGCAGCAGCGCCTGCTCAAATGCCGTCAGAGCCTCCTCAAAACGCTCGCGCAATAAGAGCGCTACTCCCTGGCAGAGCGCTGCCGCAGGCTGCTGCCGATCAAGCGCCGCCAACGCCTCCAGGCGTGCCAGCAGATCCGGTCGGCCTGGAAGAGACTCCTCCTGGGACAGATCAATCCATTCGAGGAGCAGACCACCGTAAATATCGTTGGAGGCGAGTTGCTGGCTGCGGAGCAAGTCGGCCCTGGCCTGCTCGATCTGCCCCATCCCCAGAGACACATGCCCTCGACCAGCATATGCCCAGGCGTTGTTCGGCTCCAGGTCGAGCGCCTGGTCAAAACTCCGGATCGCTTGTTGTGCCTCATCGAGTAAGCAGCAGGCCATGCCACGCAGCACATGCGCCTGCGCGTCATTGGAATCGAGTGCGATCGCCCGGTCAAAATCTCCGCTCCCCGGACGGTTGCATTCCCAGTACGCGAGGCGGCGAAGGCGCAGGGCTCCCTCAAGCTCCTGGTCGAGGAGAGATGCCTGATCGAAGTCCGCGATGGCCTGCTGGTATTTTTTGCGTTTCCAGGAAGCGATGCCGCGATGGGCATACGCGAACGTCGCCCTGGCATCCAATGCCAGCACTCGGTCGAAGTCCGCGATGGCCTGCGCATAGTCGCTCTGGGCGCTGAAGGCGATTCCCCGCAGGAGGTATGCTCCGGCATACAGGGGATCAAGTGCCAGCGCCTGGTCGAAGTCCGCGATGGCCTGCGCATAGTCGTTGCGGACACTGAAGGCCATCCCTCGCTTGCCGTAGATCCGTGCCAGCAGTGGCGCTGAAAACGTGGGGGCGTGGCACGCCACTTCTACGAGACCCGTTGTCGCGGTCAGCACTTCCTGACGTGCCAGATCCATCTCAATGTACTGGAGAAGCAGTTGAGCCGTCTGCCTGGCGGAGCTCGACGCCAAAGGAGCAGAGTGTTCTTCGGGAAGTCCCTCGAGGGAGTCCTGGGAGAGTTCGTGCAGGGCCATGACCAGTTCCTGCTCGCGCTTTGCCTCGTGGACGATCTCCATCGCCTGCTCTATCGCGCTAGCATGGCTGGCTGCATCCGGCAAGTTCAACAACTGCGATACCAGAGCTAGCGCCAATTCCAGCCACTCGGCTACACAGAAGACCCGCTTCCCCTCCGCTGCCTGCATGCGCTCCAGCCGTCGTCGGTAGTGATTCGCCAACGCACGCCGCGCCGCCTGCTCCTCCTGCGGAGCATGGTGGAACAGCGCACGACGCATCACCTGTTGGGCCAGGTCGTGGTAGCGATGCCGCCCATCGAATGTGCTATACTGCACGAAAGGAAGGGCAATCAGCCATCGATAGTGGCTGGTTCGCTCCGGCTCAGGCAGTGCGTGAAAAGCCGCCAGGTCATCCGAGGTAAACGGTCGAGAGAAAAGGGCCGCGTGTAGGACCAGTCGCTGTTTGTGGTCATCCTGCCTCGCTGTCCAGCGCAGCATGTTGGTCACGATATCTGCTGTCACGTCGATGTGTTTTCCTTGATCGCCTGCCAACATGCTCACGTAGAGTGGCAAGCCTCCCGACAGGTGCCAGATCATGGTGACAAGGTCTGCTGTAGTTATCTCGTGTTGAGCCAGATAGAGACGGGTTTCGTCTTCGGTGAATGATGCGAGCGGCATCGAGTAGACCGGCTGCCCACCCGGCAGGGAGCGAGCTATAGGCTCACGTCCAGCCACGACCAGCACCACCTGGTTGCTGATAGGGAGACGTAGCATAGCGTGGAGCAGCTGGGTGACGGTTTCAGCAGCCGATGGCGTACACATGTCGAAGAAGAGGATCACTCGTCGCTCTGCCCGATAAGAGGAGGCGGTGGTCAGCCAGTTGAGGTCATCGACAAACGCCCGTGTCAGGTCATCGAGCGGATCGTGCAGGGTCCTGGCCTCTCCCACGGAATGGGAAATGGAGCGTTGGCTCCTAAAAGACGCGTTCGCCTCTCTCGCCACGGGTTCATACAATCCGGCCATGAGCGATTCATCCATCACCTTCGCTTCGGTCAGGGTTGCCACCTCGCGCAAAAAAGCCGCTCGTGCGACCGTTTGCTCATCGTGTCGAGGCTGCAACGCCTGCTTGTAGCGAGCCGCCACTTGCTCAAAGGCAGCAAGCGGAGCACCTGCCAGGCGCAATTGAGCGGCGCAGCGTTCCATCAGGTCGGCAGGGGAAAAGAACCGCGCATCCACCAGGGCTGTCAGACAGGAGTCGTTGCAGTCCACAGTCCGCGCCTCGTCTCGTAACCTGGCGAGCAGCGTTGTCTTGCCAACCCCAGCCGGACCCCATACCGAGAGCACATTATAGGCGGGGTCTTCGGGTGTGAGCAGGTGCTCACGAGACATGCGCAGTTCGCTGGCCCGACCAATAAAGCGGTCCCTGACCTCGCTTCTGGACCGACGAATGGTGAGAGCAGTTTGCTTCACGAAAGGCATAACTTGAACCTCGCTGTTCTAGCAACATCCAGGAACGGCACCCCCTCACTCCTAGAGTATAACCCATGGTCATGCTGTCTCACCCAAGGAGCATCAATCAGAACGTGGATTCCTCACGTAGCAGCAGGTCATGGAGCACGACGGCATTGGCATGCTCGACATCATGTGCAGCAAATACCAGGGTCACCGGTCCCTGCTTCGCTAGTTCGCGCAGTTGTGCCAAGGCTGTCTGCCCGGTCTCAGATGCTAACTCGGTCTCGTAGACGCGCTTGAGGGCTACCACCAATCTCTGCCTGGTCATGGTGCTTTCTCCTTAGACGGTTTTTCAGCAAGATGAAGGAGACGTTGCAGATTCTTTTGTGCGCCGACATCATCTCCTGGAAACATATCAATTCTTCCTAATCCTCTCAGCAAGACATATTCCGCTGTCCAACGGCCAACGCCGCGTATTGACGAGAGGTAGATACTCGCCTCTGCATTGTTCATGCCCTCAAGCAGCGAAAAATCTCTTTGTGTATGCACAAGTG
>JALYTQ010000194.1 GCA_030854195.1 Chloroflexota bacterium | reverse complement strand
TTGGCATTTTCCAGTCCAGAGCAGATCGGACGCAAGGCATTGGCGGTCAACCTGAGTGATATCGCGGCAATGGGCGGTGAGCCGCGCTACGCCCTGATTTCGCTGATCTTGCCGCCACGCCTGCCGCTTGCCACGCTGGATGGCATCTACGCCGGACTGCGCCAGGAGGCCGAGCGCTACGCCACGGCGATTGTTGGGGGCAATATCGCGAGCTCGGAGCAGGCGCTCATTCTCGATATCACGCTGTTGGGTGCTGTGGAACATGGGCGCGCCCTCACCCGTAGCGGTGCCCGCGTCGGTGATGTCGTGCTGGTCACGGGCAGTCTGGGCAATGCCGCCGCTGGCCTGCACACGCTCTTGCAGCCCGCGACTCATTATCCCCCTGACGCTCAAGAGGTCGTGCGCCAGGCGTATCGTGTGCCACAACCCCGCGTCCGCGAGGGTCGTGTGCTCAGTCGCTTCGGTCCCGGAATTGTTACCGCCCTCCTCGACATCAGCGATGGCCTCAGCGGTGACCTCGGTCATATCTGCGAGCGTAGCAATGTGGGCGTGCGCGTCGATCTGGCCCGCCTACCCCTCTCGCAATCGCTCCATTCCATAGCCGTCAGCGCCGCGCGCGATCCATACGCCTGGGCCTTGCACGGTGGCGAGGACTACGAACTGCTCTTCACCGTACCTCCCACTAGCGAACAGGCCGTGATCGATGCTGTGCAAGCGGCAACAGGCACGCCCGTCACCCCCATCGGCGTCGTTCTGCCGCCCGAAGAGGGGATGAGGCTCCTCCGCCCCGATGGACGTGAGGAGCCATTGGTGGTACAGAGCTGGGATCACCGGAAATCCCTATAATACGCTTAACGTATCATGTAATGCGCCGATTCTAGCGAGACAAGTTACGCATACTCATGTCGCTAATTCACTGAGCTATCTGTATCGTCCCATCCTGCTGGATACTCACAACAACAGGTGTCGCGGCGCTATTGAGCACCGCGTGATCGTGTAGCTGCAAGGTAACTGGTCCGCTGACTCCGGTGAACGCCTCGCTCTGTAGCTTCTGCACGAGAGTAGCCCTGGTGGGTAGCGTAGCGCCGCTGTTGGCGGAGTTGATGCCGCGCGTAAGTATGCTGATGCCGTCCGCGAAGAACAGCGCGCCCTGGTCGAGTGTCGCGGCCCCGCTGCAATAGCTGCCAGCGGTTGCAAAGGAGGTGCAGAAGCTCGCGTAGAACTGCTTCTGCCAGGTGTTGTCCGACGGAGGACGCGAGGCCGTCGCCTGTAGCGCGACGATGCGCGGGAGCGTGAGCTGCTGCTGCCGCGCCCACTGCACCAGATCGCGTAGCAGGCGTGGTTGGACGAACTCGCCGCCCACCATGATTGCAGGCTGCTGGCCCTGGGGCAGGTGCGCGATCGCCTGCACCAGCGTCGTTACATCGTCGGTGGGCAACGACGCGTAAATCATATCCGGTCGTGGTCTGACCGAGAGCATATCGTTGAGTCCCGCTAGCAAATCGTCTCGCGCTGCCTGTGGATGCCCACTTGCATCCAGCACGCCACCATCGGCGATCGCCTCCTGCGCGACGAGCTTCACCGGGCGATATGTTAAGAAGTTAGCGCGGAAGCTCTGGGCGGATGCTAGGGCTGCCTGGTTGCTCGCATCGTAGAAGATGGCGATGTTGCGCGCCCTGAGCGCGTGATAGGCGTAGTTAGCGCCCAGGCCGACCTGTTGCCCGTCGTCGGCTGAGGGACGTATGAAGGCGAAACCGGGCGCGCAAGAATTGTAGAGCGTCGTCTGCTGTAACTGGTCGGTGACTGCTGTCCCCATGGCTTCTGGCGCGATCAATGGAACTCCGACGCGGCAGAGTGTGGGCAGAACGGTCTGGGCAAGGCTGGTGGAACCCATGCCCAGCACGCCTGAGAGGGGATGAGCGCCTTGCGCCAGGAGGCCGAAGCTATGTACGTCGCTCGCCTGCGCCAGTGCTGCGATGGTATTGGTGATCTGTAGCGCTCCCTGCTCCACGCCTGTTGTATTGGCTAGAACAAGATAGAGGAGCGGTGCCTGCGCCAGCTTCATCTGCGCCGCGTTATACTGCTGTTGCGCGATAAACGCTCCCACCAGCTCCTGGGTGGAGGCCGCGTAGAGCATCTTGCGGTCAATGTTGCTTTGAGGGTCGCCCGGTCCGCTGTCGAAAGCGACGAGCACGATGCTAAAGGGCCGTTTCGCCTGCCTGACGTGCAGATCCTCGCGATAGATCGCTGCCTCCGCTCCATTGCAGCCTGTGCTATCGGTGAGGGGCGCGCTCAATGCCGACTTCAGCAGGCCATCAGCCTTCACCAGATCCGCGCTTTGTAGCGCCTGGGCTGCCTGCCGCTTGTCGTTGAAGCTCTGTATATTGCAGGCATCGTATGTGTGTAGTCCGTCGCTGATGCCAATGCCATCGGGAAGCGCCATTGTAGGCACAGGATGGTAGCGCGCCTCATATAGATAGATGCCTGTGTATGTGCTGAGCGAGGCGAAGACGATCAGTAGGAGCAGCGTACCGAAGGCCAGCGCTCGTGGGGATATGGGCACCTGTCCGCCGCGAAAGAAGCCGGTGATCTCCCAGCCAATCACCTTGAAGGGATTGCGCACCGGGCGGCGGCGATTCTTGCGTGTGGCCTTTGCCTCTTGTTGGCAGAGCGCCAGGAGGACCGGGCAACCCGCGTCGCAGCTCCGCAGGTGCGCGTGTACCTCTGGATAGAGCGTCGCCACGTCGAGCTTGCTATCCTGTGCCTCCGCGTATGGCATGAGTAGTGGTCGGCACTGCGCGCAGTCGAAAGCTTTTTGCGCCGCTGGTGGCTGTAGAGTTGGTTCTGGTGCGCGTTCATCGAGTAGGGCTGTCGTATGCCTGGACTGGTCAGCTTCAGTGGCGCGACGTGCTTTTTTCTTCTTGCGCGAGGTGGATTGTGCCGTAGATGTAGCGACTGCGGGTGTAGCGAATGCCGCTACACAGCGCTCGCATGAAGCTATATGCTGCTGTGCTGCCTCTACCGCCTCTTCTGGCACATCTTCAGGGTCCTGGTCATATTCAGCCAATACACAGATAGCGAAAGCACAAGCAGGCGGGAGTCGTTCTTCCGTTGCCATAATAATTCCTAAATATGCAAAATAATAATAATTGACATTATTTTTGTGAGAAGGAGCGCAGCGCGTATGTTACCTGTTGCTCTAAGGTCATTGCCTGGTCCTGGGGAATTTTAGCGATCGCCGCCTGCGCCTCTGCATTAGAGAAACCGAGCCCGATCAGCGCCTCCATCACCTCGGCCTGTATGCGCCCTCCGGGCGACGCGGCGCTTGCGCCACCGCCAGGGATCACCGTTGGAAGCTTGCCCTTGAGTTCCAGGATCAGCCGCGCCGCCAGCCTCTTGCCCACGCCGGGTGCCAGGCCTAACCGCTGCTGGTCCTCGTCGGCGATGGCTTTGTAAAGCGTTGGTGCATCCATGACTGAGAGCAGTGCCAGGGCCACTTTGGGACCCACGCCGCTCACGTCGATCAGGCGCTCGAAGGCTTCGCGGTCTCCTTCGGTAGAGAATCCGTAAAGGGCAATGCCATCCTCGCGCATATGAAAATGCGTGAAGAGCGAAACCTCTGCCCCGGTCTCACCCAGGCGGCTGAGAGTGGAGGTTGGAGCGAAGACGCGAATGCTAAAGCCGCCGACGCGTATAATCGCGGAGTCGACGCGGCTCGCCTCCAATGTACCATGAATACCTGTAATCATCTAATCATCGCCCCGAATTTTACCCCTTCTTCTCATCACTAAAAATTTAACGCCCCGCTGGCTCTAGAAGTAACTTTCTGCCAATTTGGGGGATGAAGGTACCTCTGTTATCTATATTCTGGCAGCGCCTTCAAAAACGGAAGCGTATTGAGGTGGCAGATGGCGACGGCGGCGGCATCCGCCGCATCGTCGGGACGCGGCACCTGCGCTAGCTTCAGCAGGATGCGCACCATCTCGCCCACCTGGTCTTTGCCCGCGCCACCATAGCCGGTGACTGCCTGTTTCACCTGCTTTGGCGTATACTCAGCCACGGAGAGGCCACCATTGGCAAGGGCCAGCATGGCGACTCCGCGCGCCTGCCCCACCGTCATGGCCGTGCGCGCGTTCTTGGCGAAGAACAACTCCTCCATCGCGGCCTCCTGCGGCTTGTATTCGGCGATAATGGCGCTCAGCCCTGAATAGATCAGTTGTAGCCGTTGTGCCAGCGGCATCTTCGCGGGCGTGGTGATGACATCGCACACGAGCATGCGCAGATCGCTCCCCTGCGCCATGACCACTGCATAGCCCACAATGGCCGTCCCTGGATCGATGCCGAGCGTGATGCGCGGCCCCGGAGATGCTGGGAGTTCACGTACATTACTCATACAGTCCCCTCTAACTCGACCAGCAGGCGTTTGTGTAGGCCGCTGTCGTCTCCTGCACTGCTATGCCCATCGAAGATACTGCAACTAATCTTCGTAGGATGCCGCGAACGACTCCGGGAAGTCGGCATTGGTGTACACGTTCTGCACATCGTCAAGATCTTCGAGCTTTTCGATCAAGCGAATAGCCTGGTGCGCGTGCTTTTCGTCGGACAGCTCGACCCTCGTCTTTGGTACCATCGTGACCTCGGCCCTGACGATATTGTACTTTTTGTTTTCGAGCGCCTGTCTGATCTCTTCCATATTCGAAGGATCGGTGTAGATAGTGAGCGTCGTGTCGTCGGCTCCGACCGGCTCGACATCATCGGCCCCCAGGTCGAGCGCCTCCAGGGAGATCTCGTCTGGATCGCGTCCCTCCAGTTCGACCTCAATGATGCCCTTGTTCTCAAATAACCAGTCGACGCAGCCATTCTCGCCCATGTTTCCGGCGTTGCGGTTGAAGGCGTTGCGCACCTCGGCGACCGTACGATTGCGGTTCTCGGTAAGCGTCTGCACAATAATCGCCGTACCACCCGGCCCGTACCCCTCATAGGTGATCTCTTCGAGGTTGCTACCTTCCCCGCCGCCCGCGACGCGCTTAATCGTGCGGTCGATATTGTCCATCGGCATATTGGCGTCGCGCGCGCGCTGGATAGCCATACGCAGGCGGAAGTTTGCGTCGGGATCACCGCCGCCGCCCTCGCGCGCCGCGACCGCGATCTCGCGCCCCAGACGTGTAAACAATTGTCCCCGGCGTGCATCGTTGACGCCCTTCGAGCGGCGAATCTGTGCCCACTTTGAATGACCTGACATATCCTTGCTCCCTTATGTTTTCTTGCTGAGCTGCTATTCAATGATGCTTGCGCATAGGCAAGCACGTACTCTCAGATAAGCTTTGCGCCTATTTTAACACGAACCCCTATTGAGAGTCGAGGGGGGAGCGTTCGCCTATGCTACTGTCGCCACTCCTTAATGGCCTGGTTCACCATGTCAGGCTGCTCGCGCATCACATAATGTCCCGCTTCGGGAAAGATATGCAGGCGCGCCCCATCTTTTACGCTCGTGAGGCGCTCGCGTAGGAATGTGCTGTACTTGGGCGGCGTCAGGCGGTCCTCGCTGCCACAGATTACCAGTGTTGGCAAGGCTATTTCATGTAGTCGTGATGTCACATCGAAGCGATCGCAGGCCAGCAGATCTCTATAGAGAATACCCGGCTTTGGCTGCACCTGCTCCTGCAAGATCTGCTGGCCGATGGTCGGAACATGCTCAGGTAGCAGGCACAGCGCAGTCGTGTGTTCGTGCGCCCGGTCCGGTGTCTCGCGTGCCTCTTGCAGAAGGGCGGGGTGTACGCGCAAGCGCGCTCCCGTACCGATCAGGATCAGGCCACCCAGTTCCGCGCCGTATTCCAACGCCATCTGGAGCGCGATCGCGCCGCCCAATGAATGGCCCGCGATCACCGGCTGCTGTAGGCCCAGTTCGCCTGTAATGATTTCATGGACTACCTGCGCGTAGTCCTCCACGGATACCTCGGCAGGCAGGGTGTCCGCCCGCTCTCCGTGTCCTGGCAGGTCGATGGCAAAGGCGTTATTGAGCTGCTCGACCTGTAAACGCCAGATGCGCCCGCTATCGCCCGATCCGTGAATGAAAACCAGTGGCCTTTCCATTGAAGCTCATCCTCTCCTTTTGTATCACCATTTTCTGCTTGTAGCACGCAGTTATGATACAACATCGCGAGGAGAGTGCTCTTGCAAGGGTTTCAATACCAGCCCCACGGACTACTCCGGTTGACGGCCTGGCTGCCGGTCCAGGTAAAGGCATTATCGTACAAATGCCCATCGGTCAGGTACCAGCCTGCAAGCGCCCCGATCTCATCGGAGTACTGTTGTAACCATCTCTGATTTGAGGTAGTCACCCAACCCGTGTTGTACCCGATCAGCGCGTGTCTGAGGAAATCGGTTCCGCTAAAGCCCGCCGCCTTCGACTGATGAGCGAAGTGGAGCAGGTGGCGTATGCCTATGTGGACCGCGATGCCGGGATCGTAGAAGTTCTGCGGCGTAAAAGCATACTGCACCATTTGAGGTACATCGTTTTCAGGCGTATAGCTTGGATTGGCATTCGCGTAAGCAGTCTCCGAGGCTTGTAGAGCGCCGTAGGAATGGGCGGCCCCGCTCCCGGTCTTTAGCCCGGCGTTCAGGGTAGATTCACGTGTAGCCATCCCCAGAAAGAACGCGTAGGCTTGCCCTTTATTGCCGAAACCAAGCGTGCTTTGAATGACGCCCCAGTTCGCGTCAATCTGTTTTTCGATGATTGTCTTCACTTGCTGCTTCGTCAAATTAGCGGCCATTGATTTCATCGTCGCAACCGAGGTACCTGCTGGAAAATAGCGGTCGCCGCCGGAACCAGTTGCGAGTATTGGGAAATTGGGCCAGACTGTTCACAGCGTGAATGGTCTGTGGTACACTGAACCGGAAGAGTTTGCACGTATAAATGTGCCGCCTTTGTGGCAGGTTCCATGTATGGTCTTGCCAGATGGTCATGATAGGTAGCTTGCAGCGATTTCACAACAAAGAGGAGTGGGAGACGTAGTACTAATAGGATAGAAGAGGTGTTTGATAGAGAAAGCGCATAAGAGTCAGCGCACTGGTGCAAGGCAGGGGCTTGGTCGCCTGGGCGAACGCCTGGCCGCTGAACAGCTTATCAGCCGTGGCTACCGTATCCTGGAACGCAACTTTCGTTGTACGTACGGCGAGATCGATCTGGTGGCGGAGGATGGGCAGGACCTGGTCTTTGTGGAGGTAAAAACGCGCCGTGGTGCCGCCTATGGCCTGCCCGAGGAGGCGGTGACGGCGCGCAAACAACGCAAGATCGTAGAGGTGGCAACCTTCTACCTCGACGCGCATGAGTGCCCCGAGCGTCCCTGGCGTGTGGATGTGGTCGCGGTACAATTGAGTGTGGGCGGGAAACTTGAAGAGATACGTATCTATCAACATGCCGTAAGCGAGTGAGAGGACCGGACAAGAAGACCGGACCCGAATGATACTATACTATACCGTGGAGGCCGATCATGGCTGATTTTATGGAATCTGCTAAAAACCTTTTTAATACCGCTGTGAGTCGCACAAGCTGGGAGGCGCAAAAACAACTGCGCGTTCGTAGCAAGCAGAGCGAAGTTGAGAAGCTGATGGAGCAGCGGCGTCAGTTGATGGAAGAGATCGGCCAGGTGGCGATGAATCTCTATCAACAGGGAGCCTTGACTGATGCGCAGCTGGGACGGCTGTGCGCGAGCATCTTCGAGCTGGACCACGATGCGAAGACGCGCGAGGCGCAGTTGCAGGAGATCAAGGACGAGCCCTACCCTGCCGACCAGCTTGGTCCTGCGCCGACGATGAACTACGCGCCGCCCTCCGCAACGCCGCCCTCTGCGCCGCCGCCTCCACCGCCTACCTCTGCTCCTAATATGGGAACAACTCAGGCGGCTGGCGCGCAAGGAACGCGCTGCCCGAATTGTGGCAATCCATTGCGCCCGAACGCTCTTTACTGCCGTAACTGCGGCGCGAAACTTCGTTAAACTACATTGCACGCTGATATGTTATAATAAGGCCCACACGGTACAACGAGAGCCGTTCCGCACTCTACTGACAGAATGCAGGGCTACTCTTTTGTTTTTCAGGTGAAGGTTGTTTGTCTAGTGACCGAGAATATGCAAGAAGAGGGTCCCTATACCCTTGATATCATCAGTCATAGCTCCGCGCAGACCCAGCGCCTGGGGGCGCGCCTGGGCGAGTTGCTGCAAGGGGGAGAATTGCTCTTGCTTGAAGGACAGCTCGGCACAGGCAAAACGACTTTTACGCAGGGGCTTGCCAGGGGCATGGGCATCACTGAATTGATCAGCAGCCCGACCTTTACCCTGCTCAAGGAGTATCCCGGCCAGATCCGCCCACCGTCCAACGATCCATCCAGGCAAGCGGTGCTGCGCGGTCCGGCCCTCTATCACTTTGATCTGTATCGTCTCGACCAGCCTGAGGAGATTATCGATCTGGGCTTCGAGGACTATTTTTACGACGGCTCTGGTGTCTCTGTAGTCGAATGGGCAGACAAAGCCGCCGCGCTCTGGTCGAATGGTAAACTACAGGTGCGCCTGAAGGCAATGAGCGAGACCAAGCGTGGCCTGTTGTTGATCGCAACGGGTGCGCGCTATTGTGAGTTGTTGCGACAGTTTCAGAAAAATACCTATGCTACTGCTAACTCTTGATACCTCTACGCGCCAATCCAGCATCGCTCTGTGTACGGAGAACGAGCTGTTCGGCGAATACCTATGGAACGCCGGAACGAATCATAGCGTAGAACTACTAGATCACGTCAAGCGCATGATGGCTGAATGTCGGTTATCGATGCAGCATCTTGATGGCGTGGCAGTGGCGATTGGTCCCGGTTCTTTTAATGGTGTGCGCGTCGCGCTGGCTACGGCGAAGGCGCTGACGTTCGCCCTCAAAAAGCCACTGCTGGGTGTGGGGACGCTGGATATCATCGCCGCGCAACAGCAGTTGTGGCCCGCGCCAGTCTGCTCCGTCCTTGAGGCCGGGCGCGGCGAGCTTTACGCGGCCTGCTATTTGTTCGATGAGTTGGCGGGCGCTGCTGGAGAGCTGACCTATCGCAAGCACCAGCTCAGTGAGTATCTTTTACTGACGCCGCAACACCTGGCAACGTATTTACTGGATCAGGCAAACGAGTGGGTCGGCGTACCGGGAGAGCGGCAGATACCGCCGTTTCTCTTGTGCGGCGAGATGAGCGATCTCTCTCGTCGGGCGCTGCACGCGCAGATGCGCGAACGCGCCCTGTTCGCTGATGCTAATTCGTCAGCGCGACGCGGTTCCGTATTGGCCGCGCTGGCGCTGCAACGCTTGCAGAATGGTGAAGAGGACGATCCTCTTTTACTCGAACCACTCTATCTGCGGCGTCCTTCTATTACGACCAGTACACGGAAGCGAGCGCTGCTCGGTGGGACAACATAGTGACACAGAAAGGAAAGAGGGTGCGTTACGTCATTGAGCGAATGACGATGTCAGACGTGCCTCGCGTCATCGAGATAGAGCGCCTTGCCTATCCTTCGACCTGGCCTCCGAGCGCGTACCGTAAGGAGTTGCAAGACAATCGTTGGGCGCATTATATCGTGTTACGCGATAAGCAGATTATAGGAGAGCGCGCGGTCGCGCAGCAGTTGGAACCGGAGAAGCCACGAAGAAGTCGCCTCTTTCCCTTGTCGCTTTTGCCCAACCGTCCTGCTGTCACCACCTCGTCGCCTGATCTCGCATCGATTATCGGTTTTGCCGGTCTGTGGCTTATGGTCGATGAGGCCCATATC
>JALYTQ010000435.1 GCA_030854195.1 Chloroflexota bacterium | reverse complement strand
AACAGGGCTTACGTCAAGAGTATGCTTTAACGTCCAGGTGATAGTTTCTTGATATTCATTTTTGTAGGTTTGTTTTCCTTTTTGTGCCAACTGTAAAGCCTTTTGCCGGGCATCTTCATCTGAAGATGCTTTAACCAACACATAGTCCTCTTCATAGAGTTTTTGATAGCCTGATGCATCTGAAGAGGATTCGTATATAATTACCGCTATATAAAACGTTAATTTCTGCACTTCTTCAGTTTTCACAAAATCTCCTTTTGCATCAAGTCGTGCTTATGTCTAGGCTCGCTGCAACAAATCATCGTACTTCGTGTCGTAGAGCAGCACGCGCCCCTCGGGCATGAGCAGGAGCGTATCGGGCTTGAGGTTGCGCACGAACTCGACATCGTGGGTGACGGCGATAATGGTGCCATTGTAGTTGCCGAGCGCCTCGCCGATGATGCCGCGCGAGAGTACGTCAAGGTGCGTCGTTGGCTCGTCGAGGATCAGCAGGTTGGGACCATCCAGGACCATCTTCGCCAGCGCCAGGCGTGTCTTCTCACCACCGCTGAGCGTGCCTATCTGCTGGAAGACGCGATCACCTGTGAACAGGAAGCGTCCCAACACGCTGCGCACGCGCTTCGCATCCTCCGGCAGAACCTCGGTCGCTTCATTGAGCACCGTATTCTCGTAATCAAGCCCCTCGTTTTCCTGCGCGTAATAGCCCACCCGCACGCGATCACCTATCGTCACCTTGCCACCATTCAGAGGCGCGTTACCGAGCAGCGTGCGCAGGAGCGTCGTCTTGCCCGCGCCGTTCAGTCCCACGACGACCAGGCGCTGTCCGCGCTCGATGTCGAAGCTGATATTGCGAAAGATCTCCCTTGTGCCGTAACGCTTGCTGAGGGAGCTGGCGCGCACAACTTGCAGGTTGCTCATCTGGCGTACAGGAAAATCGATGTTGAGGCGGCGGCTATTCTGCGGCACTTGCGGCTTGCTAGTCTCCAGAGCCACAATGCGCTTATCCATCGCGATACGCTGTTTCACGCGTGTTGCGCCGTAGCCGCGCAGCTTTTCGGAAGTCTTGCGCAGGCGCTTGATTTCGCGTTCCTGCTGCTGCTTCGTGCGTTCCATCAGCGCCAGAGCGTCGCCCGTCACCTGCAGGTAGTTCGAGTACGTGCCGCGATACTCCTCCAGCCTGTGCGTGAACTCGTTCAGGCGCAGCACCTTGTTGATGCTGGAATCGAGCAGGTCCAGATCATGCGAGATAATCAGGAGCGCGCCCTTGTAGCTCGCCAGGAACTCCATCAGCCAACCCGCCGCCTCCACGTCCAGGAAGTTCGTCGGCTCGTCGAGGAGTAGCAGCTCGGGTGCCTGGAAGAGCAGGCGTGCCAGGGCAAGCTTCGTCTTCTGCCCACCGCTCAGCGTGCTCACCGCGCGATCAAGCGTGACGCCGCCCAGGTTCAGGCCGCTGATGAGCTGTTCGGAGCGGGCATCGGCATCGTAGTATCCCAGGCGTTCAAGCGCGTTCTGGGCCTGCTCGAAGTGCTCTAGCAGCGTCTCCAGGGTATCGTCGGTGGCTTGCGCGACCTTGTGCGAAACTTCCTCGTACCTGCTGATGGCAATATCGAGGCCCGTGCTGGTGTAGATGAAATCGCGCACGGTGCTGCCCTCGGAGATCGGCGTCTCGTGGGCCACATCCTGCGACAGGTAGCCAAACGTGCGCGGCAGCATCACCGTGCCGCCGTCGGACTCTTGCAGGCGACCAATAATCTTGAGTAGCGAGCTCTTCCCGGCACCATTGACGCCGATCAGGCCAGCCTTCTCGCCTGGTGCCACCGTGAACGAGACATTGTCCAGAATGAGGCGCGGGCCATACGATAATTTTATATGATTAACTTGCAGCATATATACCTCTAAGTGCCTCCCGAGATGGATAAAACAATAACATGTGGCCTGGCGCGCCCGTCCAGGCAAAGTGAGGCGCGGCTTGCTTGTGGGCAAACTCTCGCGCATGAATGTGACGGGAAGCACAGGGTGTCGCAGAACAATCAAGCTACGAGAAGCCCGGCGACACACGCCATGAGAAGAGAGTGACGGAGGAAAAGGACTGGAAGATGCTAGAGCCAATATTGAAAATCACTCACTCAATAGAGAGTGAGCTAAAGCATCATAGAGTGCCACTTCCTGCCGTATGAGCCCGGCATGGTCGCTCATACGGCGGTGTAGGCTGCGATCTGAAGTGCTCTTTTCATCGTTTTCCTGTTTTAAAATCAGTAATAATAGGTAAAAGTCCTCTATTAATGCTACCACTCTAAGCCTATGTTGTCAAGGCAAAGGGACGAATGGTGCTATCCAATCGAGGTTGCGCCCGATAAGGAGTTCTGTCATTTTCGCGTGATGGGTGTTTTTCATGGGTATGAGTCGCGTGTCCAGGTTGTGTTGCCTGGCGAGGGCGCGTACTTCTTCCGCATTGTCGTATGTCATTAGAAAGTCACCCTGGATGCGGCTCGCATAGTCGAATAGCTGTTCATGGTCTACTTCATTATGTGTGTAGAGGCGTCGGCCTGCTCGCTTTCCATTCTTGCCAGCAGTGTAAGGAGGGTCGAAATAAAATACTGCGTTGGGATCATCTATATAGTTTGCCAGTACCCGCATACCATCGTCACGTATAAAGGTGATACGGTTTTGGAGAGAAGCGATGGAATGAATACGCTTTGCAAGTGTTTGTGGATACCAGCGAGAAGTGATGCCTCGACCGTTTTCACCCAATTTAAGGAGTCCCACACCAGGAGCCAGGATACCACCACGATTGACACGGTTTCTTACTATTGTCTTGAATGCACGCTCACGTATTGTGACTGGATTGTTGTCTAGCGTCGCCTGAA
>JALYTQ010000434.1 GCA_030854195.1 Chloroflexota bacterium | reverse complement strand
GAATATAACGACGCGCATCCCACCGGTCCGCAAATCTACCTCCTCATCGCCAATATGGGGGGACAGGACAGCGCATCACAGCAAACCATCGCGGGCCGCATTTTGCAGGCCGCGCACATGGACTCTACACTTGTAGGAGTCACTGGATTACCCTTTGGTTCTATTACTCTCATCAATGCATTGAGCCAGAACGCTCTCCCTATGATTTCAATAGCACCTCTCCCCGCGCCAATAAAGATTCCGTATTTCCTCAGCGTCGCCCCCTCTCTCCAGGATGAAGCGCAGGCCGCCGCCGCATATATCACCAATACGCTTCACGCGGCACGCATCTTCGTCGCATTTGAGTCGGGGGATGCGTATAGTACCGCGCTAAGAAATGCATTCGTGGATGCAACTACATCTACCCTTGTAGGAATTCGATCATATCCGGGAGGAAGCAAATCCAGTCTCAGCGATATTGCGCTTGAGGCCATTAGTGACAATGCCGATCTGATCTATTTTGCCGGTCCGCCCGCTGATGCAAGCACCCTGCTCGCTAGTATGCATGGCATCAGTCAGCCACCCGAGGTCATGGGAGGAGATATCATCTACCAATCCATTCATTCGCCCGCGAGCGAGCGGGCGAACTTTAATGGATTGTTCTTCACGGCCTTTGCCTATCCCGATGAATGGTCTCTACAGCACATGCAGAAACCACCATTCATTATCGATTACTCGAAGTATTTCGATCCCGGTAAGCAGCATCCCGGCAATCCGTATACATATAGTCGACCTGGAAGCGATGCGATACTGGCCTACGACGCTCTGTCTCTACTGACCAGCGCAAGCGATATCATTCTCGTTAAGGAAAAACTGGCCCTTACTCAGGAGATACTGTGGGCTGCCCTCAACCAGTTTACTCCTGGCAACCAGTTTCAAGGCGTCAGCGGACAAATCTCGTTTGCGGATACGAACAGCACGCCAGATAAGAAAGCCGTCCTCATTCTCATGATTCAGTCAACAGGAACCGAGTCGCTCGCAGTACAGAGCGGCACCTATTCATGCACGTCTTCTTGCTACAAGGGGGTTTCAGGATGACAGTAGAGATTTCCACATTGCTGGACGATTGCTATAAGGGCAGATTGACGCGCCGCGCGTTCTTCAAGCGTGCGATCGCGCTTGGCCTCTCCACAAGCGTAGCCACGGCCCTGCTTGAGTCGTGTGGCGCTCCCGGCCCGTCCACCAGCGCGCCTGCTACCAATGGAGGAACAAGCGCGATCACCTGGGAAAGCGAGTCAGACACATTCGAGACATTTCAGTACCTGGCGCGTAAATTCAGCTCATTTACACCTTCTATCCAGGCGCAACAGATTCTCGGCCCAACAGAGGGTCCAAATAACGGCCTGACCATGCACGATGACCTTGTTAACAAAGTGCGAAAGGGAACGCCCGATATACTTTCGCTCGATGTCGTCTGGGTCAGCGAGTTCGCCAGCAATAACTGGATTGTCCCGCTCGACGATCTCTGGCCTGCCCAGGAGCGCGCAAACTATCTCTCAGTCCCCCTTGAGGCCGTCAAATACAACGGAAAGATCTGGGCCGCGCCGCTGCATACCGACGCGGGCATCCTCTATTATCGCACCGACATTACTCCTTCTCCTCCGACGACATGGCAGGAACTGGCCGCCATGGCCGGGCAGGCGATGGAAAGCAAGAAAACGCGCTGGGGCTACGTCTGGCAGGGAGCACAGTACGAAGGAATGTTGTGCAACTTTGTCGAGGTCCTCTCCAGCTACGGAGGCAGCATCTTCGACAATGCCAGCAATCCGAAAAAGGTAGTCGTCAATAGCAACGCCGCGCTCCAGGCGCTTACAGAGATGATCAGCTGGATAGGCACAATTTCACCTCCTGACGTTGTGAAGTACCAGGAACCAGAAGCCACCGGTAAATGGTTGAGCGGAGAGGCGGCATTTATGCGCAACTGGCCCAACATCATCGCGTGGAGTAACGACGCCAGCCAGTCGAAGATCGCGGGACGCTTTGATATAGCGCCACTACCAATAGGGACGCAGTCCTCACAATCCTGTCTTGGCGGCTGGCAAATGGCGATTAACCGCTTCTCTCCCAACAAAGAGGCGGCGTGGCAGTTTATCAAATGGATGCTACAGCCAGATGCGCAGCAATATCTCGCGCTCAAAGAGGGCTTTCCCGTCACGCTGAAAAGCATCTATGCGCCGGATAGCTACTTTAATAAACCGGAGAGTCCATACTACAATCCCTTCTTTGGCAAGCTCGAACCCATCCTGAACCAGGCGCAATTCCGCCCGGTCTCGCCGCGCTATCAGGATATCGCCAATACGATTGAAGCGCATATCTACCGCGCGTTCGTGAAACTGGATAGCCCGGCAACGGCGCTACAGGCATTGCAGGCGGATCTGGAGAGCATTGTTGGGTAACTTGCGCGCAAAATTTTGTAGCAGGGAGTTGGTACTTATGAAAATACTGTGGCGATCTCAGGAGCCTGGAAGGATAAAAAAACAACGAAGAATTCAAATAAACCTTAGAATAATCATCATCATTATAGGTGTGATTATTATTGTTGCCTTCACTATATTGGCTTGCATACTTGCAGTACTGCATCCAGAATACACAAATCAGATAATTGTGGTTACTTCCATTGCAAGCGTTGCGGCAGGTATACTTACCGCATTCTTACAATCAGCTTCTTCTCATAAAGAAACGCCGAACAGAGACGCGAGTCCTCGCGTTTCGGACTCAATAGTGTCTGCTATTAATCAATCATCTCAAGAGACACATAATCATATATCATCTACACAACCATTAGAGAACGAGCCTGTATCTGTTGGCAGAGCGTCTGGGCAGGTCGTAAC
>JALYTQ010000193.1 GCA_030854195.1 Chloroflexota bacterium | reverse complement strand
GATAGACAGGGCATGTACAGGAAAAGATATTCGTGGATAGAGTTATAAAACGTAGTAAGGAAGGATGATGAGTATGACAACCCGTCCCTATCGCCCAGGTATTCCAGCGGACATTCTGGCCCTCTCGCATGAACGGGACCTCCTGCGCCGCCGTGGTCACTACGATCGCGCCGACGAACTGAAACGTCAGATCGAAGATGCCGGTTATGCCGTCAAAGATAATCCTCACGGGGCACACCTGGTCATTCTACCGGGGATCGAGATCGATGGCAAATTGTACAATACGGCGCGCCAGGTGCCATCACTGCTCGATGAGCCCGACACATGCACATTCTCCGTTATTATTCTGGCGCAAAATAACTCCGAGCAGGCGCGTCGCTGCGTGCAGAGCGTTCTGCGTTGCGCGGACGCGTGTACTATCGAGGTTCTGCTGATCGACAATGCCTCGCGCGACGGCATCGATCTCTGGGGAGAAGCCCTTAGCTATCAGGAGCCGCGCCTGCACCTCCTGCGCACGACGCGCACGATGGGCGTGGCCGAGGCGTATAACGTCGCGCTGAAACAGAGTCACGGACGTTATGTGCTGCTCCTGCAGAGCACCGTCGAGCTCATTGGCGACATCTTCACGCCTCTGGAAAAGACGTTGACGAACGGAGAAGTGGGCATTACGGGGCCGCGTGGCCTGCGCACCGAGGATCTGCGCCACTTTACCGAGAGCGAGCAGGCTGAGGTCGAGGTCATTGACGGGCAGTGCATGGCGTTCAGACGCGCATTGCTCAAGAAGGCGGGTCTCTTCGATGAGCGCTATCGCTATCCGCACTACATGGATATCGACTTCAACTTCGCCCTGCGCGACCAGGGGGTTCAGGTCGTCGTCACGGCAGACCTCCCCGTCACGCATCATCCCGATGAGCAGAACGCCGCCGTTTCCGACGCGGAACGCACGCGCCTGGCCAAACGCAACTTCTACCGCTTCCTGGAGAAATGGGGCGATCGCGACGATCTCCTATTGGAGCAGGAAGACGACGAAGAATAAACATTGCAAGCACGCTTGACCTGTCTCCATTAAGGGGATAGGTCAAATTTTTCCTCATCACACGCTACCCGCAACCACGGCAAGAGCTATTTTCAGAAATCAGGAGGATATTTTACGCATGTCTGAAGCAATCGCAATTACGAATGTCAAAGTGTTTGACGGCCACGCATTGACCACTGAACGCACAGTGGTCATTGACAATGGGATCATTTCAGATGCAACGACTGCTGAGAAGACCGTTGATGGTCAGCATGGCACTCTACTCCCTGGCTTCATCGATTCCCATGTTCATCTGACGAACGTCGCCGAGCTAGAGCATGGAACGCAGTGGGGTAGTACAACCATGCTCGACATGGGGTCGCGATCGATGGCGGTGACTGATTCGCTGCGTCATCGCAAAGGGTTGGCCGATATCCGAGGCGTAGGAAATTCGGCCAGCGCCCCAGGAGGCATGCAAACAACCAGAATGGGCATGCCTGCTTCGAGTGCGGTGACCGGCCCTGCTGATGCGAGTCGCTTTGTCGCCGAGCGCGTTGCGGACAGGGCTGATTACATTAAAGTGATCGTTGAAGATCCTCGCATCATGAGTTCCGCCGCGCTTGATGGTGCCACTATCGCCGCACTGGTCGAGGCTGCCCATCAGGCGAAGCTGAAAGTGATCGCTCATGTGACCAGCTTAGTCGCACTCATCACTGCTGCCGACGCGGGAGTAGACATCCTCACGCATGCGCCCCTCGACGCGGACGTTGACGACACTCTGGCGCGCTCTCTTACGACGCGGGGTATCGTGTCGGTGCCGACGTTAATCATGATGCGTACCGTGGCAAGCATAGCAGCACGCTTGCCGACGCATAGGGCTGGCACAGATTATGCCCATTCTCGCGCAACGGTGTCAGCCTTCCACCGGGCAGGCATGACAATCCTGGCAGGCACGGACGCGAACGCAACACCTGCTGCACCCGCGCCAGTTCAACACGGGGAAGCATTACATGAGGAACTGCGTTTGCTTGTTGAGGCCGGGCTGACGCCTGTTGAAGCGCTGCGTTCTGCAACGGTCGCCCCTGCTGAGTACTTCGGTTTCACAGATCGAGGTGTCATTGCGCCCGGTCGGCGAGCTGACCTGCTGCTCATCGATGGCGACCCAACCCAGAATATTGCCGCCACCCGTGCCATTCGCGGTGTCTGGGTTGCGGGAGTGCAAGTTCGCTAATATACAGAGAAATCATACTCATTAGCCAGCGGTCCACAGATGAACTGTGGCATAGGCGCGCCAGGGTCGCCACGCCTCGGCACGCGCGGCAACGCTTTTCGCATCAGACGCAAGGCCGTGTTTTTCGAGGGCACGACGTAAGCCCAGATCGGTAACGGGGAATGCGTCGGGGTCGCCGAGCGCTCGCATAGCTATATAAGACGCCGTCCAGGGTCCCACGCCGGGCAGCGCGAGCAAGCGCTCGATAGTCTGCTCACGATCGGCTCCGCGATTGAGCACAAGCCCATCCTCGCCAACGGTGTAGGCGAGCGCCAGCAGCGCGTTTATACGGGTACGGGTCTGGCCCAGTCCTTGTAGATCAGCCTGCATGAGTTGCTGGGGCGTAGGAAAGAAATGGGTTAGCGATCCCTGCGGCTCAGCGAGTGGCTCTCCGCTCGCCGCCACCAGGCGTCCCAGCAGCGTGCGCGCACCGCTCACAGAAACTTGCTGCCCCACAATAGCACGCACGGCCAGCTCGAAGCCATCAAGCGCGCCCGGAATGCGCAATCCTGGCCGCGCCTCCACAAGGGGAGCAAGCACCGGGTCAGCGGACAGCACAGATGCGACCGCGGCGGGATCGGCATCGAGATCGAACAGCTGCCGACAGCGCTGAACGAGCAGGCTGAGATCGCCCAGATCGTTAAGCTGTAGATGAACAAGCACGGCATGCATGCGAGCAACAGGCTCGATCTCGATTATTCCCCGCGAGCGCGGAAAAGCGACAGTACGCCGATAGCGCCTGTTGCTCACTTCTTCGACGCCCGGCACAGCGCGCCGCGCCAGAAACGCGAGCAGGGTCTCGGCGTCGAACGGAGGGCGATAGTGCAGGCGCAAGGTGAGTCGACCGTCACCTGCGCCCGTCGGTTGCGCGTGACGCCGCAATGCCGATGGAGCGCAGCCGAACGCCTCCTGCATACTCTCGTTAAACTGGCGAATACTGGCAAAGCCCGCTGTAAAAGCAATATCGGTCAGCGAGAGTTGTGTCTGATCGATGAGCAGGCGCGCTGTCTGGGCACGTCTGCTCCGTGCCAGCGAGAGTGGGCCAGCGCCGACCTCTGCCACCAGTTCGCGGTGCAGGTGCCGCTCGCTGACCGCGAGACGTTGCGCCAATCCAGCGACGCCCTCGGCATCTACGACGCCTTCGGCGATCAGGCGCAGGGCGCGTGCTGCCAGATCCGCCCGCACATTCCAGTCAGGTGAATCGGGGCTGGCCTCGGGATGGCAGCGGCGGCAGGCGCGAAATCCCGCCGCCTCCGCCGCCGCCGCGCAGGAATAGAAGCGCACATGGCGCGACTGCGGAGTTGGCGCGGGACAGATGGGCCGACAATAGATGCCAGTCGAAGTGACCGCCGTAAAGAATCGTCCATCAAAGCGCGCGTCGCGGCTACAGATAGCGCGGTAACATAGATCAAAATCAGTGTAGATGTTTGCTGTCTTTTCCATAACCCTATAATACACGACAATGTGCCCGATAACTGGCGGTTTTCGGACATTACCGTTGCGAAACATGCTCATGGTAATGTCCGAAAACCGCCAGACGGCATACAAGCGATAGTTTATCATAGAGATGTGATCGAGACGAACAGCTCAGAAAGGTTAGCAAAATGAAAACACTACAATACGATAAAATCGACTCTCCCATCGGCATCGTTCTGATCGTCGTAGATGCTGGACAATTGTGCGCGCTGGACTACAAGGACTACGAGCAGCGTATGCTAACCCTGCTTGAGCGGCGCTACGGTCCGGTTCATCTGGAGCCAACGAGCGATCCTTGCGGCTTCAGCAGTCGCGTCCGCGCCTACTTCGCGGGTGACTACTCTGCCCTGGATGACATTCCCGTAAACACTGGCGGCACCGCGTTTCAGCAGCAGGTCTGGTCCGCGCTACGTTCTATTCCGGTCGGAACCACAATGACCTATGGAGCACTGGCGGCAAAGCTCGGCAAACCAACGGCGTACAGGGCGGTTGGAGGAACCAATGCCCTCAATCCGGTAGCGATCGTGCTCCCCTGCCACCGCGTCGTGGGTGCCGATGCAGCGCTCACAGGCTACGCGGGCGGCCTGGAACGCAAGCACTGGTTATTGGAGCACGAGGGGTATAAAACCAAATGAAGATCAAGGACCAGGTCCGCCAGCACCTGTGATAGATGTGTGATGGTGGAACTCACGATTGTGATGGTAGTGTGAGAGCCTGATGCTACGTTCTCACTAGAGGAAGCTATCCACCACCTGGAACAAAGAGGTCACTATGGCTACGTCTCCATCTCCACCGAACGTTTCATCCGTCAGAATTAATCACCGGATGCTAAACATACTTCATGTCTTCATCCGTGCGACACGGCCAATCCGCGCAGTGGCTAAGGCTGCGATCTTCTTCCTCAAAGTCTTTCCGATGCTGCCATCCCGACCTGTTGATTGGGTGACGAAGCCACCAGTGATTGAGAAGGTGAGGTATCCGACGCATTTTGGCCAGGCCGAAGGCGATCTCTATCGGCCATCGGCAGGCGGTCCACACCCTGGCATTATAGTATGCCTCGGTGTCGTTCCTTTCGGCGTCGATCACCCCCAGGTTCCGCGCCTGGGGAAAGCACTGGCTCGTGCAGGTTTCGTGGCGCTGCTCTACTGGTCGCCCGCGATGCGGGACTTCCGGCTCGATCCCGAGGACGTCGAGAATATCGCTTTGGCATACCACTGGTTCATTGAGCAACCATATGTTGATCCTGCCAGAAGCGGCCTGCTCGGCACATGTGTGGGAGGCTCCTTCGCCCTGATGGCAGCTGCCAGTCCCCTCATACGAGACCGCGTTGCCTTCATCGGTGCCTACGCTCCTTATTCCTCGATGTGGACGTTCACGCTGGACATTGCCAGTGCCACGCGCTCATGGGGAGAAGGGCGTGAACCGTGGCAGGTCGATCCGCTGACCCGCAAGGTCTTCGTCCATTCCTTGATCGCTTTGCTGGAACCAGGCGAAGCAGAGCGGTTTCGAAGCGCGTTCGCAAATGAGAGTGGACATCTCGACGACCGCAACCTATCAGCGGATGGCCATGCAGTGTATTCACTGCTCACTGCGCTGGACCAAGACGACGCGGAGACAGCGCTGCATCGCTTGCCTCCCATCATGCAAGAGCACTTCGCCGCCCTGTCTCCGCTGAATTATCTGAAGGATATTTACGCCCCGCTCATCGTCCTGTTGCACGATCGCGGGGATCAGGTGGTCCCCGTTGGCGAAACGAGGCGTCTGTGCTCCGCTCTCACCGGACATGCCGGGGTGCATTACACCGAGATGCTGTTTCAGCATCTGGACCCGGCCAAAGGGAAACTGCCGCTGTTTCGTCTTGTTCGGGAGCTCGGCAAATTCTTTCTCGCCGTGTACCCAATGTTTCGGCAAGCTGTGGCTTCGTGATGAAACGAAAGGGGACAAGCTCCTTCCCTACTGGTTGATTCTGCGAATACGCAGCAGCATACTCTGAAAATTGTTGAGCGAGACCTGCAGGCCAGCGTGCATCCAGGCCTGACCCGAACGGGGAGCTTCGAAACCCGTTACGGTGTAGCGGGCAGTGGGATCGAGGCCGCGCAGGTAGAGCAAGGGTAGTTCGACCGGATCGGGGATCAAGGTGCGGAAGGCGAAGAGCACGCCCTCCGCACGGTCCTTGCTTACGTACTGCACGGCGGAGAAGGGATGCTGCTGTGGTGAGCGCAGGCGGTAGAGGTCGCCGAACTGCACGATGGAGCGAATCTCCTTGTATTGCGCGATCAGACGTTTAGCTTCGGCGCTCTCTCGCTCGTTCCAGCGCAGTATGTGCGCGCCAACGCCCAGGACGCCGCACATACTAACGTGGAAGCGAAATTGCAGCGGAACGCGCTCCCTGGCCGCATCAGTCACCCACGCCTCCATCGTGCTCGGCGGAAAGATGTGCGAGAAGCCATCCTGAATTGCTAACCGCGCCGTTGCCTCAGTATTATCGCTGACCCAGATCTGGTCAGCGCGGCGCAGAATGCCCAGGTCCGCTCGACCACCGCCACCGGAGCAGCTTTGCCAGATCACGGCGGGATGGCGCGCGCGCAGCGTATCCCAGACAAGGTACAGCCCCTCCACATAGCGCACCCACAGTTCGCGCGCGTCGCCTTCAGCATCCAGCCAACCTGGCTCGCTCACATTGCGGTTCATATCCCACTTGATAAACGTAATCTTATTTTCAGATAGCAGACGATCAAGCTGAGCTATAATATATTTCCGCACATCGGAGCGCGCAAAGTTCAGGATCAACTGATTGCGCATCTCCGTTCGCGCACGCGTCGGAAAGGAAATAACCCAGTCGGGATGGGCGCGGTAGAGATCGCTATCGGGATTAACCATCTCCGGCTCGACCCACAGTCCGAAATCCATACCCAGCTCGTTCACGCCCTTGATAAGCGGTGCCAGTCCATCCGGGAATTTCTGCGCGTCGGGCCACCAGTCGCCCAGGCCAGCGTTGTCGGTTGCGCGCCCATGAAACCAGCCGTCGTCCATCACAAATAGCTCAACGCCAATTTCAGCGGCGCGCTGTGCCAGGGCGAGCTGCGATTGCGCATCAACCTGAAAAGCAGTCGCCTCCCAGGAGTTATAGAGCACTTTGCGCAGCTCAGCGGGATGAGGCACCACGAGATCGCGTATGAAATCGTGCAGACGACGACTGGCTGCACCGAAGCCTTCGGTAGTGTAACCGGCGTAGCTGCTCGGCGTCGTAAACGACTGTTGTGCGTCCAACCGCCATGCGAAGTCCCAGTCATTGATGCCGATATTGACACGAGTGGAGGCAAACTCCGTCACCTCGCTTGAGAGACGCCAGTTCCCGCTCCACGCCAGCACGCCGAACCAGACCTCGCCCGCATCCTCATCGGCGCTGCCGCGATCGATGGCGAACCAGGGATTGTGATGGTGGCTCGTCGTCAGGCGGCGGCTCTCAAGCACCTTAATGCCCGGCACAAGCGGCTCGCGGCGCAGGTGCATCTCGTCCAACCAGCGCCCATTGACGTGCGTCAGGCGGTAGTCCTCGCCCCTGGGAAGATGCCATTGCGCGGAGAGTACGCGTTCAAGGGTAACAGGAGCGTCGCCCGCGTTGGTAAGCGTCACCCGGCGCTCGATCAGATCGTAGTCGGCATGCACGCGGTAGTGCAACGTCACAAAGAAGGGATAATAGCTATCGCGCAGGCGGATCTGCAGTTCCGTCTGAGGATCTCTGCCCTGCTCAACAGCATCCAGGCGCAGCACCACGTCGCGCACGCCATCGGCGAACGTCGCCTTCAGGCAGGGATCGACGTAACTTGCACCAGCATACGCGGGATACTCTTCAAGCGCGCGCTGCTCGGGAGCATTAAAGGATGCCCAGGGACCGGGGTCGGCGGCGGCGGGATAATCTTCAGCATACGGGAGCCGTACTCCCCAATAGCGATGCACCAGGCGACCCGCGCTATTCAAACCCAGCGCGTATCCCGTCTGGCGCGTCTCCAATATCCAGCCTTGCTCGGTCGCATAAATCGGCATCTGATGTTCCCTTTCTGCTGCTCAACGTTCAATCCTGTCCCTCATTTTCCCACGATTTTCATGAGTCGGCAACATACAAAATTTTATAGACGGATATCTATAGAAGCTCTAGCCCCGTGTGATATTATATGAATACGCTCAGGTGCCATGTGTCGCCACTATCTATGAAAGGCTATAACAAATTGCAGACATTCAAGAAACGAGAAGACATCCCTCTAGAATTTCGTTGGGATCTCGAAAGCATTTTTTCGCAAAATGAGGATTGGGAGCGGAATTTTCAGGCCATTCAGAGCCGTATACCAGAACTCGAAGCCCTACAGGGGAAGCTCGCGCAAAGTGGAGAGGCATTAGTAGCGGTTCTACGCAAACGCGACGAACTATTTGAAGAGGTTGAGACGCTGTATGTCTATGCCTCCATGCGCAGGGACGAAGATACCACCAACGGGCTGTATCAGGGGATGGCGGATCGCATCACGCAGCTGGTAGTGCGCGTCTCGACAGCCGCGTCCTTTATCGAACCGGAGATTCTTGCCCTTCCGCAGCAAACGCTCGACCGGTTCATAGAAGAAACGCCCGACCTGGCGCTCTACGGACACCAGTTGCACGACTTGAACCGCAAGCGCCCGCACGTATGCTCAGCCGAAGTGGAGGCCGTCCTGGCCGCAACCGGCGAAGTCACCGACGCCCCCGACGCGATCTTCTCCATGATCGACAACGCCGACCTGAAGCTGCCAACCATTCGCAATGAAGCGGGCGAAGAGGTCGAGCTAACCAAGGGCAACTACCTGACCTTTATCCGCAGCATGGACCGGCGCGTGCGTAAAGAGGCATTCGAGGGTCTGCACGAGGCGTTTCTCAAGCAGCGCAACACCATTGGCGCAACGCTGGCCGCCCAGGTCAAGACCGATATCTTCTACACCCGGCAGCGCAACTACGCGTCCAGCCGCGAACGGGCGTTGGCGAGCTACAACATTCCGGTCAGCGTCTACGATAACCTGATCGAAACGGTCAGCGAACACATCCCGCTGCTCAACCACTATATGAAATTGCGCAAACGCATCCTACAGCTTGATGACCTGCATATGTACGATCTCTACGTTCCTATCGTCGAAGAAACAAGCGACGAGATCAGCTACGAGCAGGCAAAAGATACGGTGCTGACGGCGCTGGCACCCCTGGGCGAGCAGTACACACGCGATCTCAGCCGCGCCTTCACCCAGCGTTGGATCGATACCTATGAGACGCCCGGCAAGCGCGGCGGTGCCTATAGTGGCGGCGCGTACCGCACACATCCCTTCGTCCTGCTCAACTTCCAGGATAAGCGCGATAGCCTGTACACGCTGGCACACGAGCTGGGCCACTCGATGCACTCCTTCTACACGCGTACCAACCAGCCTTTCCAATATGGAGACTATACCATCTTCGTGGCTGAGGTGGCATCGACGCTCAACGAGGGCTTGTTGACCGAGCACCTGTTGAAGAACACCAACGATCCGGCGGTACGTATCGCGTTGCTCAACCATTCGCTGGAAGATATTCGCGGAACGCTTTTCCGCCAGACGATGTTCGCCGAATTCGAGCAGCAGATTCACCAGGAGGCAGAATCCGGCGAGGCGCTGACCGCCGACAGGCTCTCGGCCCTGTACACAGCACTCAACGAGAAGTATTACGGAGCGGAGACCATCATCGACGACCTGATCGGTATCGAGTGGGCACGCATTCCGCATTTCTACTACAACTTCTACGTCTATCAGTACGCGACCGGCACCTCCGCCGCCGCCGCCCTGGTCCAGCAAATCCTGCACGAGGGCCAGCCAGCGGTTAAGCGCTACCTGAATTTCCTCAGTTCCGGCTCCTCGGACTATAGCATCAATCTGCTGAAGAAGGCTGGCGTCGATATGACCTCGCCGGAGCCTGTACGCCAGGCGCTACAGCTCTTCAAGCTACATTTATCGCAGATGGAGCAGTTGCTAGGCTAGTTGTGAAAAAAATGGTAACTAATCAGTAGGGATGGGCCTTGCGTCCATCTGGAG
>JALYTQ010000192.1 GCA_030854195.1 Chloroflexota bacterium | reverse complement strand
GGGTAGTAGGTATTCTTCACCCTTGACCATGAAGACTGTGATGGTTGCCAACACCCTCTCATGGTAGAGCACTTCTTACGAACTGCCTGGCACATGAGCGAACTGTGCATTGTTAGTAACATTCTCTATAACGCTTTTCTTGACGCTTCCCGGTTACTATAAAAGTAGCTTGGATAACGTATTTTATTGATCACGTAGGAGCAGGTGTCATGAGGACGTTTTAACGCAGAACCCCAAAGCAGTACCTTCGTCCTGAACCTGTTATAAGTATGTCCGATAATCATGTCTACTGAAGTCGCATTCAGAGAGAGGAACTACCATGACTACAGCTACACCGCCTCAGACCTACGCCGAACCAGGACAGGCCGGGAGTGTTGTGACCGTGAAATCACGCTACGAAAACTTTATCGGTGGAGACTGGGTCGCACCAGTCAATGGAGAGTACACCACGAACCTGAGTCCGGTGACGGGGAAAATCTTCACGCAAATACCGCGCTCAACTTCAGCGGATATCGAGCACGCACTGGATGCCGCCCACGCGGCGAAGGATGCATGGGGGGAAATGCCACCAGCAGAGCGATCACGCATTCTGAACAAGGTGGCCGATGCCATGGAGGCCAATCTCGAAATGCTGGCCGTTGCCGAGAGTTGGGATAACGGGAAGCCTGTGCGCGAGACGCTCAATGCAGATCTGCCGCTCGCGATCGATCATTTCCGCTATTTCGCCAGCGTGATCCGCGCGGAGGAAGGGCGCATCTCCGAACTCGACAAGGATACGGTTGCCTATCACTTCCAGGAGCCGCTCGGAGTCGTGGGGCAGATCATCCCCTTCAATTTTCCGCTCTTGATGGCCGCGTGGAAGATCGCTCCGGCGCTGGCCGCGGGGAATTGTACGGTCATCAAACCCGCCAGTCCAACGCCCTGGTCGATCCTCAAGCTGGCCGAAGTGATCGGCGATATCCTGCCTCCTGGTGTCCTCAACATCGTCAATGGTCCAGGGGCAGAGATTGGCAAGGCTCTAGCAACCAACAAGCGCATCGCCAAGATTGCCTTTACCGGGGAGACGACGACGGGACGATTGATTATGCAGTATGCTGCCCAGAACATCATCCCGTCGTCCACCGAGCTAGGTGGCAAGTCGCCCAACATCTTCTTCGCCGACATTATGAATGCCGACGACGACTTTCTGGATAAGGCCATCGAAGGGCTTGTGCTCTATGCCTTCAATAAAGGCGAGGTTTGCACCTGCCCATCGCGGGCATTGATCCAGGAATCGATCTACGATGCCTTTATGCAGCGTGTCTTGCCACGCATCGCAGCAATCCAGCAGGGTAGTCCGCTCCGTCTCGACACACAGGTCGGCGCGCAGGTGTCGAGCGCCCAGCTTGAGAAGATCGAGAACTATGTCAAAATCGGTCTCAATGAAGGTGCTGAACTGCTGATCGGCGGCGAGCGCAACACGCTCAACGGGGAACTGACAGGAGGCTACTACTACAAGCCCACCGTCCTGAAGGGCCAAAACAATATGCGCGTGTTCCAGGAAGAGATCTTTGGACCTGTGCTCGCACTGACAACCTTCAAAAATGAGGCCGAGGGACTCGCGATTGCCAATGACACCCTGTACGGCCTGGGCGCTGGCGTCTGGACCCGCGATATGTCCAGGGCGTATCGCATGGGCAGAGCCATCAAAGCGGGCCGTGTGTGGACCAATTGCTTCCACCTCTATCCCGCCCATGCCGCCTTTGGCGGATACAAGGTTTCAGGCGTTGGGCGCGAGAACCATCGCATGATGCTCGATCACTACTCGCAAACGAAGTGCCTGCTCGTGAGTTACGATCCCAAGCCGATGGGGTTCTTCTAGGAGTACTATGATGAGCGAAACCGTGAATGCAACGGATGCCGCCCGTGCTCTGATTGCGCGGCTGAAAGTCCGCTATGGCCCGCTCATCTTCATGCAATCAGGGGGCTGCTGTGATGGCAGCTCCCCGATGTGCCTGCAGAAGGGCGATCTCCTGCTTGGCGCGGGCGACCTGTTGCTTGGAGAGATCGAAGGGTGTCCATTTTATATCGACCAGGAGCAGTACGAACGTTGGCGCAAGCCAGAGTTCTTGCTCGACGTTGCCCAGGGTGATGGCGACACCTTCTCGCTAGAAGGTCCCGAAGGCATACATTTCGTTGCCCGCACGGAGAAAATTTGAGCAGAGCGTGTCGTGATCGGAGCAGGTAAAGTGTTTTTGCAATAGGCAAAGAGAGATCCCTGGTGGGATGGACCAGGAGGGAACATCTATGGATGTCTATGATGCAAGAGGGAAACGAACCGGGAGGGTCGATCACGATGGGACCGTATATAACGCGTCTGGGAAGTATATGGGTAGAGTGGATCATGATGGCCTGGTCTTCAATAGCTATAACTCCTTTGTCGGGCAGGTGCAGGATAATGGCCTCGTCTCTCTTAACAATGGCGAGATCATGGCCTGGGTGGACGATGAGGGAGCGATCTATGAAGCAAGGCAGGCCCATTCTGCCCGTAGTCAGCCCTTATGCGCGCTTGGGAGAGTTCTCCCCAACAGTCCTGTCTATCTTGTCGGGGCTGCCGCTTTTCTCTTCCTCGGAGAGGGGCTGTTCCGGTCCTGGCCGTCTTTTTTCTTTCTACCCGCCGGGTTCTGATCACAAACATCGTCTTTCTAGCGACATATTTGCGCTTAAAGCGTCTCGTATCGCTGCGCGCAGATGCGCAGCACTAAAGAACAAGGGAGAAAACGATGAAAGCAGCTGTCGTACATGATTTTCGTTCACCGCTACGTATCGAGGAGGTCGCTAAACCAACGCCTGGCGCAGAGCAGATTGTTGTCAAGATCGAAACCTCGGGATTATGTCATACAGATATCCACGCGGCCCACGGCGATTGGCCCGTCAAACCCAACCTTCCCTTCATTCCTGGTCATGAAGGCATCGGCATCGTCGAGATGGTTGGACCCGGTGTGACCAGGGTCAAAGAGGGCGATCGGGTCGCTATCCCTTGGCTCGGCTATGCCTGTGGGCATTGTCGCTATTGCGTCTCTGGATGGGAAACGCTCTGCGAGCAGCAGATCAACACCGGCTATTTTATGAACGGAGCGTATGCGGAATATGCCCTGGCGTATGGGAATTATGTAACGAAAGTTCCGCATAACATCAACCCGATCGAGGCTGCTCCCCTGGCCTGTGCAGGGCTCACTACCTATAAGGCCGTGAAGGTGAGCGGGGCTCGCTCCTCCGACCTGGTCGCCGTCTTTGGCATCGGCGGTCTTGGGCACCTGGCGATGCAGTACGCCAAGATTGCTGGCGGGAGCGTCGTCGCTGTCGACCTGCTGGACGAGAAGTTGGAGCTGGCAAGAAGACTGGGTGCCGACCACACCATCAACTCTAAAGTACAGGACCCGATTGAAGAGATCAAGAAGCTCGGGGGCGCGGATGTTGCCGTCGTCGTGGCGGTCTCACCCAAGGCGTTCGAGCAAGCATATCGTTCGCTGCGGCGTGGTGGCACCCTGGTCTTCGTTGCGCTGCCAGCCGACAACTATGTCCAGCTTCCGATCTTCGAGACGGTCCTTAACGGCATCAAGATCGTCGGTTCGATTGTCGGAACGCGCCTCGATCTGCAGGAAGTGTTCGATCTGCACTCAGCAATGAAGACGCGCGTGATCTGTGAGACGCGTCGGCTCGAGACGGTCAATGAGGATTTTGAGGATGTTGAGAAGGGCCGCGTGCAGGCTCGCCTGGTCTTCGAAATGGATTAAGTCCGTGTCCATGACGGTGCGCAGGCCATTGTCATGAGTCAATGTGGTCCCTGTTCAGAATTCAATGGTTCTGAACAGGGTCGCGTTAAAGGGCGTGCTGTTCCATTGGTACAGAGGTCCCCAAATCGTTCATCCGATACCCAAGATGCGGCTCAGTGATGATATATTGTGGATGAGCAGGATCAGGTTCCAGCTTGGCGCGCAGGCGACGTATAACGACCTTTACGTACTCGGTTGAGTTGCTATATTGCAGACCCCACACCCGCTGCAAGAGGAGCTGGGTGGTCAGCACTCTTCCCATATTCGCCGCCAGTATAGTCAGCAGGGTGTACTCGATTGGCGTAAGAGAGATGTCGCGGCCTGCCACCGTGACTCTACGCCTCTCCGTGTCGATCTCTAGCGCGCCACAGACGAGCTTATTTGTCTGGGACTTGCCCGTGCGACGTAACAGCGCCCTCACGCGGGCAAGCAGTTCGGCCAGGCGGAAAGGCTTGACCAGGTAATCGTCGGCTCCCAGATCGAGTACAGATACCACTTCAGCCTCGCTCCCTCTGACACTTATCACAATGATTGGAGTATCAGAGCGTTCACGAATAGAGCGGCACACCTCGCGGCCATCGCATCTGGGGAGCATCAAATCCAGCAGAACCAATTCAGGCGGCTTGTCCTCAAATGCCTTCAGAGCCTCTAAGCCATTCGTGGCGGTCGTCACCTCGTACCCTTGAGCAACCAGGGCCTGCTTTACCGCAACCAGGATACCAGGATCGTCATCCACCAGAAGTATAGGTTGTTTGACATAATTCATGGTTTACACTCTTCCTGTAGTACTATCGAATAGTTCCGTCTGATCCAGTCCTTCAAGCTCAAGATAACTCATTGCCGGTAAGGGCAACGTACAGCGAAAGACACTTCCTCCGCCAGGTCGATCTTCTACCCAGATCCGGCCACCATGAGCTTGCACAATCCCCTGACAGATCGCCAGCCCAAGTCCGCTTCCCTGAGTGGGTGTCCGCTGATCTCTTTTGATACGATAGAAATGATGGAAGATCTTCTCGCGTTCTTCCGCGGGTATGCCCGGACCTCGATCTGCGATTCCTATGAGTATCTCGTTCCCTATGTTCCTGGCCTCTACTTTTAGTGATGTACAGGATGATGCGTACTTCCAGGCGTTCTCCAGCAGGTTCCACACTACCTGTGCAATACGGTCAGGATCAACATACAGCAAAGGGACATCCGCTTGCACATCTCGTTCCACAGGACCGCTCCCATGCAGTTCCTCGAACTTCGCTACCGTATCAGCAAGCAGACCTGGGAGCTCGATCCAGTCACGATCGAGAGAGAGGACACCGGCCTCGATGCGTGAGAGATCAAGCAACTGATCAACCAGTCGATCCAGCCTGTTGGCCTGACCGGCGATATTATGCAGCAAGTGCTCATGCGTATAGGTAGAATGAACCTCTCCCTGGTCAAGCAGACTCTCAACGGAAGTACGAATCGCCGTCAGAGGTGATTGCAGGTCGTGAGAGACAGCAGCGACAAAGTTGCTTTTAAGCCGGTCCGCCTCACGCAAAGCTTCCGTTTCGCCAACGGAACGTCGCAACTCACTGTTCGCCAACGCCAGGCCAAGCTGTTGCCCTAGCGTTGTCAATAAAGCCAGGTCTTCTGTTGTCAGCTTGCGATGCGAGAGATTCCCGACGAGCAGAACGCCAAGAACGGCATTGTCAGTAGCCAACGGGACGACCATCACATCGCAGAAACCCGCGGCATCAAGAGGCTCGTACATGCTGCGGCTATCTCGCTCAATGCTACATGTTATGAGGGATTTTCCTGTCGTCGTGACCAGGTAAGCAATCTCGTAGAGAGAGCGCAAGGGCAGCTTACCCAGATCAAGGGGCACAGTTTCAGGCAGTCCATAATGGGCCTCAAGCAGCAAACGCTCTGAGTACTGATCGCAGAGCAGCATCACACCTGCATCCAGGCCCATACTTTCCACAATGTGCTGCATGACCAGATCAAGGTGCTGATTGGGATCAGACATGGCGCTCAAGAGCTGTGTGAGCGCATTGATAACTTCCAGGCGGCGCGTGTGTTGTTGCAGGAGAGTAAAGTGCCTGGCATTCTCGATGGATGTTGCCGCGTGAGCTGCAAGCGTCAACACTGGTAGCACGTCGTCGACCAGCCAGTGGTAGCTGGTGCTTTTAGGCGCGAGGATAAAACCAATCACTCCACGGGCCGTTATCAGAGGCAATAGGAGCAGCGCACGGATATCTGACGCCAGCGCGGTTGGCAAGATATCAGAGGTAAGGGTATCGTCTATGATTATCGGCTCTCCGCGTTCCCGGACGAGTGAGACTAGCTCAGAATGCCGTAGCAATGCTTCTAGCGCAGAACGAGACTTCACGCGCCCTATGTACTGTTTAGACCAGGTGCACAGTGACATAATCTCATCATTATCGCCAAACAGGCACACAGAGGCGCTATCGAGCCGTAACAGGTGGGCGATCTGCTCGGCCACCTTTTCAAGGGTCACATCTATATCCAGGCTAGCACTGATTGCACTCACCGCGCCTGCCAGAAATTCCGCGTCATGCGTCCTCCGCTCTTGCGTATACGGCAACAGGCGTGCGTCATTGCTTTTTTTCGCAGTATACTTGCCAGTAGAATGCCATTGCGGATCAGCGTTCAGCGCGACACACGCTGCGCCAGGAACATTGGAAGGAAAGGGCTGCGCTTTGCCAGGTCGCTTGCCTTTACGCGTAGAAGTAAGGAGCACGTACATCTTCTGCTGCACCTGCAAGGCCGTGGCAGCAATGAAGGATGAGAGAAATGGGCGAATGAGGCGGTAGTTGCCTGTGACATCTAACACCCCCAGTATCTCACCTGATAGCGGATGGCGAATAGGAGCCGCGGTACAGGTAAGATCTTGCCACCCTTCACAATAGTGCTCTGCGCCTAAGAGCTGCACGACGTGACCATCAGCGAGAGCCGTTCCAGGAGCATTCGTGCCCGCCGCCGCCTCGCTCCAGTCACCGCCAGGAACAAAATCGATGCGCTCAAGGCGGCGTCGTACCTGTGTATCACCGATGATCTCTAAAAGACGACCGTTCGCATCACTCAGCACAATCGCGTACCCCGAATCGGCCAGAAAGTCGGAGAGATAGCTCATCACAGGGCGCGCTGCATGTATGAGCAGCTGATTGGCTTCACGGAGATGGCGCAGTTGAACTTCGTGCGAAATAGCAAGCGGTGCGTAATGCAATGCAGGGTTCACCTGCATTGCGAGGCAGCGTCGCCATGACTCCAGAATCAATGGACGTGGAGGATGTGGAGGGAGACTTCCCGTGGTCAGGAACTCCTCGCGCGTTGCCCGTAAGCGGCGAGCGGTGTGCTCAATCTCCGCTGATGAGGCAATAGATAGATGTACAGGATGCCGCTGGTTGGTCATGCTTCCACCTCGGTGTAGATGCGGTCTGATAGGCTGACTTTTCCTCAATTGGCATGCGTTAAACTTTTAGTCGGATCTTTTCCTTTAGTCGTTTGCTATGACTACTCAAATAAAATTCAGGTTCAAGGTTTGGAGCTGTGTTTTTCGTACAATGTAATGTGGTAAGCACTCTCGCGCGATTTTTCTCGTAATACTAGCCCAAAGCATAGAATGTCAAGATCACGATTCTATCACAGTGGTATGCTCCATCACACATACACATCACAATTTTTGAAAGCTATTTGTACAGAAGGGATTCGCTGACATATAATAGGAGGGAAAGGTCGTAAGGAGAAGCGGGAGGCAGAGAACGTATAAGCACATGTGGTAGAGCGGCCTACCTGTGTGAATCACAAATCTGTTACGCCTTCCTCTTGTCACCGAATACAGGCTTATGTTACACTGAGTTCCGACTCAAGATGCCCCTGTGGTTAGAAATAATTACAGGCCGCTTTGACCCTGGTTTCGTCACGATGTCACTGGGCTGGTCAATGGTGATTAGCGAATATCTTCAAGGCCTTAAGGAGGGCGTTTAGTATCGTGAGTACCACTCTTTATATTTTAGTTCCCCTCATCGTAGGAGTCCTGGCGATCTTCTTCGCGGCATATCTCGCTTCATATGTGCTGCGCAAGGATACCGGCACTCCTGCCATGCAAAAGGTGGCTGATGCCATCTTTAAGGGTGCAATGGCATTCCTTAATCGGCAGTACCGGACTATTGCAATCCTTTCCATTTTCGCCGCCATCATCGTAGCAGTCGTTCTTGCCCTGCTAGGCCAGGGCAGCCAGGCGGATAAGTTGAGCCTGGCATTGCACACAGCAATCGCTTTCCTGGTCGGTGCTTTCTGTTCCGGCCTCTCTGGTTTCATCGGTATGTATGTAGCGGTGAAATCGAATAGCCGCACGGCGAGCGCCGCGACGCGCAGCCTCGGCGAGGCGCTGATGGTCGCTCTACGCGGCGGAGCCGTCTCGGGCTTCCTGGTAGTCGCACTCTCGCTGCTGGGTGTCTCGATCGTCTTCAGCCTCTACGGCGGTCTGAGCAACCCGTCGGTGGCTCCTTCGCTAATCGTAGGTTTCGGCTTCGGTGCCAGCTTCGTCGCCCTGTTCGCACAGCTCGGCGGTGGTATCTATACCAAGGCCGCTGACGTGGGTGCGGATCTCGTTGGTAAAATTGAGGCCAATATCCCTGAAGATGATCCGCGCAACCCTGCCGTGATCGCGGACCTCGTTGGCGATAACGTCGGTGACTGTGCCGGTCGTGGCGCGGACCTCTTCGAGTCGACCGCCGCTGAGAATATCGGCGCAATGATCCTGGGCGTTGCCCTTTACGCGGCAACAAAGAATATCGGCTGGATTCTCTTCCCGCTGGTCGTTCGCGCCTTTGGCCTTATCGCCTCGGCGGTCGGCCTGCTCTATATTCGCCCCTCGGTCGTTGTTGAGCCGGACAAGGCGGCTGGCCGCGACCCTGGTGAGATTGCGATGAACCAGCTTACCATTGGCTACTGGATCACATGCGCGCTCTCGGTCATAGGCGTATTCCTGGGTAGCTTCCTTCTGCTGAACGGCAATGGCCCCGTAGGCAGCAACGGCATACCTGGCTGGGTCTGGTTCGGTCTGGCAGGCACCGTCGGCATCCTGCTGAGCGTCGCCTTTGTGTACATCACACAATACTACACAGCTGGTACATGGCGACCAGTGCGCGAGATTGCAGCCGCAACGCTGACGGGTCCGGCGACGACCATTATCACAGGTGTCGCGGTTGGCTTCGAGTGCGTCGCGCTGCCGGTGTTGGCGATCTGCGCCGCGCTGGGCCTGTCTTTCTTCCTGGGCAGCCAGGTGACGTTCCCGGTAGTAGCGGGAGCAGCCAATGTGATTAACGTCGGCGGCATCTTCGGCACCGCTGTTGCCACTATGGGCATGCTGATGAGCTGTGCCTATATCCTCTCGATGGATACCTTCGGACCTATCACCGATAACGCCGGTGGTATCACTGAGATGAGCGGAGGAGCCGAGGAGGTACGCGATATCACCGACGCGCTGGATGGCGCGGGCAACACCACGAAGGCGCTTACCAAGGGCTATGGCATTGGATCAGCGGCGCTGGCAGCGTTCCTGCTCTTTAGCGCTTACCTGGATGTGCTCTACTCGTATGAAAAGACTGCCGCGGTCTATCGCGTTGACCTGGCGGATATCTCTGTCTTCATTGCCGCGTTGCTTGGCATCACGCTGATCTTCTTCTTCAGCTCGTTGGCAATTCGCGCCGTGGGTGCGGCTGCTAAACGTATGATTGAAGAGGTGCGCCGCCAGTTCCGCGAGAATCCGAAGATTATGGCGGAGAACCCCGCCGATCGCGTCGATCCCGATTACGCACGCTGCGTCGACATTAGCACACGTGGTGCTTTGCGCGCGATGATCCTCCCAGGTGTCGTCGCTGTTCTGACTCCGATTGCGGTAGGCGTTATCCTTGGCCCACAGGCTGAAGCTGGCATGTTGATGGTTGGTACTATGGGCGGTATCGTGATGGCCCTGTTCCTCAACAACAGCGGTGGTGCGTGGGACAATGCGAAGAAGTACATTGAGGCTGGCTATCTGCGCGTGAATTCTGAGGGAGAGATGGTTGATCGCCTCGATCCTA
>JALYTQ010000191.1 GCA_030854195.1 Chloroflexota bacterium | reverse complement strand
CAACGAGGCCGCGATTCTGGCGGCACGACGCAATAAGCGCAAGGTGGGCATGAGCGAGCTTGAAGAAGCAATCGACCGCGTGGTCGCGGGTCCGGCGCGCAAGAGTCGCATCATCAGCGAGCGCGAAAAGGCCATCACCGCCTATCACGAAATCGGACACGCGCTCGTCGCGAGAATGCTGCCCAACACCGATCCCGTTCACAAGGTCTCCATTGTGGCACGCGGGCAAGCTGGTGGATTTACCATGCTGCTGCCGACCGAGGACCGCTATCTGTGGAGTAAGCCGCAATTCGAGGACATGCTGGCCTACGCGTTGGGCGGGCATGTGGCCGAACTGATTACCTTCGGCGAAGTTACCACCGGTGCCTCAAACGACATCGAGCGCGTCACCAAGATTGCACGCTCGATGGTCACGGAGTATGGCATGAGCGGACGCATCGGACCTATGGCGCTGGGCCACAAAGACGAACTGGTCTTCCTGGGCCGCGACTTCGGCGAGCAGCGCAACTATAGCGAGCAGACCGCGCGCGAGATCGACGAGGAGATACACCGCATTATTCAGGAGGCGTTTGATAAAGCCTACAACATCCTGCTGCAAAACAAGACGCGCCTGATCCTGATTAGCGAGCGCCTGATTAAAGAGGAGACGTTGGAGGGGCCGCTCTTCGAGTCGCTCTTCAATCAGCAGATCAACGACGAGCAGTATGCCTCGCCCTCGATTCTCGCGGGGATGCCAGAGGGTTTACTAGAGAATGGGCAGAAGAGACTGCCTCTGCCGGGCGGGGGCTATACGCTGCCCTCACAACTGCAACCCCCTTATAGCTCTGAGCCAGATGCTGGAGGAGCCTCAAGTTTCTAGTAGGGGTGGGGTTGTTTATCGTTCCTCCTCCATTGTACAATGAGGGCAGCAAGAAGTTCCTGGTTCTGCATATTTCAGGGTGCCAGTTGTATCTGCCTGGGATGCGTAGTGAGGACCGGGGCTTTTTCGGTAGAAGGAGGAAGATTGGTGACTCAACTATTTCGTGAGGTTGATAACTGCGTGACGGCAGCGCAAGGCTTTCGCGCGGGAACGGTGGCGAGTGGTATCAAATCGGATGCATCTATTAAAGATCTGGCAATCCTGGCGGCAGATGTCCCATGCGTCGCAGCGGCCACCTTTACCACCAGCAAAACGGCAGCCGCGCCCGTGCTCGTCTGCCAGGAGCGGCTGAAGAGCGGCTCGGCTCAGGCGCTGATCGTCAATAGCGGCAACGCAAACTGCGCCACGGGCGATATGGGCCTATTGAACGCGTACCGCATGACCGAACTGGCCGCCGCGCACCTGGACCTGGAGAACGAGCTGGTGCTCTGCTCATCCACAGGCATCATTGGTCGGCAACTTCCGATCGAGAGAATTGAGGCAGGCGTTCGACAGATCGAGCTAAGCGCGGAGCAGGGCAATGCCTTCTCAGAGGCGATCATGACGACCGATACGCATCCCAAACGCATTGCGCTGGAGTTCGAGATCGAGGGACGCGCCGTACGCCTGGGCGGCTGCACCAAGGGTTCGGGCATGATCTATCCAAACATGGCGACGATGCTCTGCTACCTGACCACCGACGCCGCGCTGGAATACGCGTGGATGCGGCAAGAGCTGCGGGCCGCTGTCGACGACACGTTCAATATGATTGCGGTCGATGGCGATATGTCCACCAACGACACCTGCCTCCTCTTAGCCAACGGACTGGCGGACAACACACCCATCAACGCGCAACATCCAGAGGCGGAAACGTTCCGCGCGGCGCTGCGCCGCGTCATGACGTATCTGGCAATCGAGATGGCACGCGACGGCGAGGGCGCGACAAAGCTCATGACGGTCCAGGTGCGTGGCGCGCTGAACAAGAGCGATGCCGTCAGAGCGGCACGCGCCATCACGCTCTCACCCATCTGGCAGTGCGCGTTGGCGGGCGGCGATCCCAACTGGGGACGCATCGTCGCCGCGCTGGGAGCAAGCGGCTGCACATTGGAAATGGATAGCTACGATATATTTATTGGAGACGTGCAGGTCACGCGGCACGGTATCGCCGCCGACTACGAGCAGGAGCAGGCCCGCGCAGCTATGGTGGGCAGCGAAGTCACGATCAGCATTGATCTGCATCTCGGCGAGAGCCACGCCACCGCCTGGGGCTGCGACCTGACACACGCCTATATCGACGAAAATACGCTATACACCCGTTAGCACGATCCATTCAGTAGGGAGGGGCCACCGGAGGGACACAAGGCCCCTCCCTACTGACAAGTATGACAGGTACACTCACCCATCACAAAGGAGCAACATTATGACAACAGCAGAAACCAACAAACGCGACTGGATTGCACTTGAGCAGCAGTATTACCAGGGAACATTCAAGCGTTTTCCGATCACGCTGGTACGCGGCGAAGGGGCACGCGTATGGGACAGCGATGGGAAGGTGTACCTTGATTTCGTAGCGGGCATCGCTGTCAACGTCCTGGGCCATTGCCATCCGGCGATTATCGAGGCGGTGCAGCAGCAGGTCACGCAGCTCGTCCATGTCTCCAACCTCTACTATAATACGCGCCAGATCGAGCTCGCCGAACTGCTCGCCGAACGCAGCGGCGGCATGCGCTCCTTCTTCTCCAATAGCGGGGCCGAAGCTAACGAAGGCGCGATCAAGCTGGCGCGCAAGTTCGGCAGAACACAGCGCAACGGAGCATACGAGATTATCAGCATGCAGAATAGCTTCCACGGGCGCACCATGGCCACGACCGCCGCGACTGGGCAGGCGTCGTACCAGGCAACGTGGGCACCATTGCCCGATGGTTTCAAGCAGGTTCCCTTCAACGACCTGGACGCGGTAAAAGAGGCGACCAGCGCAAAGACGGTGGCGATCCTCGTCGAGGCGGTACAGGGCGAGGGCGGCATCTGGCCCGCCAGCACGGAGTTTATGCAGGGGCTGCGTGCGTGGTGCGACGAACAGAACCTGGTCCTGATCTGCGACGAGGTGCAGGCAGGCATGGGACGCACCGGCAAGTTCTTTAGCTGGGAAAACTTTGGTGCGCGACCAGACATCATCACCATGGCGAAGGGACTGGCAGGCGGCATTCCGATTGGCGCGATGCTCACTGGTCCGCGCACAGACCTGTTCGTACCCGGCGATCATGGCACAACGTTTGGCGGCAATCCAATCGCCTGCGCCGCTGGAGTCGCCACCGTGAGCACGATTATCGAGCAAAACCTGCTGGAGAACGCGGCGAAGATGGGCGATTACTGGGGCAGCAAGCTAACGGCACTGAGCGAGAAATATCCCTTCATCGACTCCCCACGCGGCATCGGCCTGATGCGCGCTGTAAATGTGCAGCAAGATCTGGCACCCGCCATCGTCCAGAAGGCGCTGGCACATGGCCTGCTACTTAACAACCTCGGCGGCAAGACGCTGCGCATGATTCCGCCATTGATCCTGACGAGCGCCGATATCGACGAGGCGAGCGGGCTGCTGGATCAGACGCTGGCGGAGGTGGCGGAGCAAGCAAAGGGTAGGGCATAATATGGAGCAGCCTGTAGCACGAAAAGAAGTCGTCACCGAGACGTTCTTCGGCACAACCATCGAGGACCCGTATCGCTGGATGGAGGATTGGAAGGGGAAGGAGTTACGCGCCTGGGTAGACGCGCAGGGAGCCTATACCAGAGCGTTTCTTGACGCCATTCCTCAACGGCAAGAACTTTTACAGCGCATAGTCGCTTTAGGTGATGCCGCGCCTGCCCTCTATGACTTTTCCTTTACAGGAGGGCGCTTCTTCTACCTGCGCCGTGATCCAGGCGAGCAGATTGGCAAGCTCGTTGTACGTATGAGCAAAGATGCGGAAGAGAAAGTACTTCTCGATCCGAACGCGCTGACAGGCGACGTTCATAGCGCCATCGACTGGTACGCACCTTCACAGGATGGACAGTTCGTGGCCTATGGCATCTCGCAGGGCGGTTCTGAAAACAGCACATTACATCTCCTGGAAGTCGATAGCGGAAAGACGCTTGACCTGGCGATCAGCCGCACGCAATTTGGCGGCGTCAACTGGTTGGAGGATAAGCGCTCATTCGTCTATCACCGTCTGAAAGAGCAACCTGCTGGCGCACCTGAGACGGAGTACTACAACGACAGCCGCGTCTACCTGCATCGACCTGGCAGTGATCCAGAGCAAGACCTGGCGGTCTTCGGACGCGGCATCAATAGTAGGGTAGAGATTGCACTTGAAGACGTTCCTTTCCTCGCCATATCACCCGATAGTGACTGGGTGCTCGGCGTGATCGCGCACGGGGTACTTAACGAACAGACTATATACACAGCGCCACGGGCGGCACTTACGGAACCCGCGACATGTCCCTGGACGAAGGTCGCCGATATCGAGGATTGTGTGACGGGTTTCGCCTTCAAAGGTGACACCATCTATCTTAAAACGCATAGGGATGCGCCGCGCTTCAAGATCATCGCAACCTCGCTCAAGGCACCGGACCTGAAAAGCGCCGCCGTGGTGATACCACAAAGTAAGGTTGTCATTCAAAATCTCGCCATCGCGGGAGATTACCTGCTCACTTACGATCTCGATGGCGGCATTGCGCGTAGTCGACGGCTCGCGCTCAGCGATGGCACAATAGAGGAGGTGGCGCTGCCTTTCGAAAGCTCAATCACTGGTACGGCGAGCGATTCTTCAAGTCCGCTGGTCGTGCTACAGCTCACTTCCTGGACAATCTCACCGCGCATCTACCTCTATAATAGCGCAGAAAACGTGTTGCAGGATAGCGCGTGGCTTGCGCCATCACCGGTCGATTTCAGCAACATCGAGGCGCACGAAGTTCTGGTAGCGACGAAAGACGGGGTAAAGGTTCCACTCTCGATCATCCATCAGAAAGGATTGGCGCTGGATAGCAATCATCCGACGCTGTTAATGGGCTACGGCTCTTATGGCATCACCATCGAGCCAGCCTTCTCGCCCACTATGCTGGCATGGTACGAGCGCGGCGGCGTCTACGCGGTCGCACATATACGCGGCGGCGGCGAATACGGCGAAGAGTGGCACAAAGCCGGTAATAAGCTCAACAAGCAAAATACCATCAACGATCTCATAGCCTGTGCCGAGTACCTGATCGCGCAGAAGTATACGCGACCCGAGCGCCTCGCGGGCGAAGGAATCAGCGCGGGCGGCATCCCCAGTGGAGGGGCGCGCGTCCAGCGACCCGATCTCTGGGCGGTCATGGTAATGCGCGTCGCGGTAACGAACACCTTGCGCTCCGAGTTTAGCGAGAACGGGCCTCCAAACGTCCCCGAGTTCGGCACCATTACCACCGAGGAGGGCTTCAACTCCCTGTATATCATCGATTCCTATAACAAAGTGCAGGATGGCGTCAAGTATCCAGCGGTCCTGCTCACCACGGGCCTCAATGATCCACGCGTCGTGCTGTGGGAAGCGACCAAGATGGCCGCACGCCTGCAAGCAGCGACAACATCGGGCAAACCGATCCTGCTGCGCGTCGAGACACAGGGAGGACATGGCATGGGCTCGACGCTGCGTCAGCTTGAGGAGGAACTGGCCGATAAGTTGGCATTTCTGTTGCACCAGATGAACGCATAGCAGATACCCGCCTTGCATGGACTCCGAGGTCTGCATTATCCTTATCGCCATAGAGGGGAGACCAATGAATAAAGAAGAGCTCATCGAGCAAGCGTTGCGCCTACCCAGCAACGCTATCTCATACTATGTCAATCAGATGCTCACAGAGCTCTTTCCCGACAAGGCGGTTATCGAGAGTCAGAGCAGTCTCTTTGATGTGGAGGAATATGCGCGGGATGGGCAATGCCATGTCCTGCCACGATTCGGCATTCCCAGCGAGTTCGTCACCGACTGGGAAGAGCCTGATGAAGATCAGGGTAAAAGCACCGCATCAGAAGGACAGCTTTCAAAAAACGCGCGCAATGCCTGGCTAGAGACAAAATGGCGTGGAGAGACGCTGGAGGTTCTCATCATGGGGTGGTGGGAGGCATACAATCGCGTTATATGCCGCTGGATTCTTGCAGACAGCAAGGAGAGCGCGACCCAGTTCCTGGAAGCGGTCTGTCGCTGGAACTCCGAGGTGCGCGGCGAACTTCTAGTATTTGATAGTGGATGCTGGCACAAGGATGAGCGGCTCTACCAGGCCATTAAGGATGCAACGTTCGAGAACCTGATACTACAAGGCACGCTTAAACAGGATATCCGGGCGGACCTGGAACGCTTCTTCGACGCGCGCGATGTTTATGAAAAGTATCGTATCCCCTGGAAGCGCGGCATTCTTTTTGTGGGACCGCCCGGAAATGGCAAGACGCACGCGGTAAAGGCGCTCATCAATTCCCTGGATAGGCCGTGTCTTTACGTAAAAAGCTTCAAGGCTGAGTATAGCGAAGACGAGGATAATATTCACGATGTATTCAAGCGGGCGCGCAAGGCCGCTCCCTGCATCCTGGTCCTGGAGGATCTGGACTCGCTGCTGACCGACGAGAACCGCTCGTTCTTCCTCAACGAGCTTGATGGCTTTGCGACCAACACCGGCATTATCACGCTGGCAACAACCAATCATCCAGAGCGGCTCGATCCCGCAATTATGGATCGCCCAAGCCGTTTTGACCGCAAATATCCCTTCGAGCTGCCCGGACTACAGGAGCGTATTGACTATATCCAGCATTGGAACGCAATCCTGCAGGAGGCAATGCAGCTACCAACCGAAGCAATCGAACATATAGCAAGCTTGACCGAGGATTTCTCCTTCGCCTATCTCAAAGAGCTCTTCCTCTCCTCCATGATGAAGTGGATCATTGCTCCACAGCCGGATATCATGGATACGCTGATGAGCGAGCAAGTGATCGTGCTGAGGGAACAGATGGCGAGCGCGAGGAGGCCGGATACAATAGAACATAAAGATAACTAGAACAATTGTGTTATGTCTGACCAGCAGGCTGTAGCACATACCCCACAACTTCATACCCACGACCGGGGCGTTCTTTGGTGGGCAGGTCGGTCAGCCATTCCCATTCGGCTTCTTCGCGCACGGTGAAGGTGGCGCGCACGAGGTCGGGGAAGGTGCGCGGAACGAGGGGCATGGCGCGGCGGTGGGCGGCGTCGTGCTCGGTGCCGTGGACGTTGAAGACGAAGCCGCGCACATCGCTGAGCAGAACGGCGACGCCACCGGTGTCCAGTAGAGCGCGCATAAGGTGCAGGTGAGCGTTGATGATACTGACACGGAAGTTTTGCGCCGCCTCCTGATAACGGCGGTGGCGCTCCTGCTCGTTCAGGAACGAGGGTGCGACGCGCTGCAAGTGGTCGAGCAGGTCGAGGATGGGATAGCTGAACAGTTGCGATAAGACGAGAGAACTGACGACAAGGCCGAACTCGCCCGCTGGCAATTCCTCGATTTGCGGCGGATCTGGCACGGGGCATTGTTCCAGGCAGAGAGCGGCGGCATCGAAAACGGCGCGAGCACCTTCCGCAACGATTTTGGACCAGTTCTGGCGCGCGACCAGACGGGCAAGATCTTTGCTCACGCCATCGCTGATATCGCCCTGGAGCAGGCGCACGCGTCTACGTAGCTCAGGCGATGCCAGCTCTTCACGTCCCACGCGCATGGCGGCAAGGTCGATGTCGGCGAGAACCACCTCGTCGGAGGCGCGGGTGAGGTCGGTCAGTGGAACCTCGGTGCAGGCACCCGCGCCCAGGACCAGCGTGCTCCGCGACGCGCCCCCGTCACGCTGTTGTAGCGCGGAGGCAACCAGGGCCGCGCAATGCTGGAGATGCTGGGGCGCGTGCTCACGTAACCATTCCCGACGTTGAGCGCCCTGCATCTGAATATTGCTAAACGGTAAGTTATCGATACGAACCATACACAGTGCTGTTCTTTACAAAATTTACGCAACAAGCGTTACGTTTCTCAGACTATAAGAATTCCAGTTGTATTTGTGTTAGAGTCAGTGTATCATTTTTTGTGAGCAAGATCAGCACCTACCAGTGATGTGTAGGCTGAGCGGGCGCGGGATTGTACATCGGCAGGGGCGACGAGGTCGTGTGGAACACTATGGGTCCGAGCAGCGACCAGGCGACGAACACGAGCGCGATCAGGGCGACGAGGGCCAGGACAAGAGCGAGCACCTTCATCGGCGTCCAGCTTCTCTGAGGGACGGGCAGCGCGAATGGATCATAGTGTGAGTTCGAACGACCAGGCATATATTTCCTCCTTGTACAGGCTACGACGATATACAGCTCGACAAAAGTATGGATGATTATTGGCACGATGTAGATCTGTACTATTTGCAGGATAGCATAATCGGTCGCGGAGAGAAGCCAGAAGTCCTGGTGAGGGGGACATTTCTCCTACCAGGACTTCTGAGTATGTTGGGTGTTAGTGGCCGCTATAGTTGGCGCGGCGCTTCTCCATGAAAGCGGTGACGCCTTCGCGGTGATCGGAAGTGACGATGGCGATATCCTGTAGCTTGCCCTCAAGATTGAGGGAGGACTGCAGGTCGCCCTCAATGGAGCGGTACATCAGCTCTTTTATCAGGCCGTAGCTGCACGTCGGACCCTGGGCCAGGCGGCGCGCCAGGGAGTTCGTGAAGGACTCGAACTCTTCGAGAGGGACGCATTTATTGACAAGGCCAATGCGCTCGGCCTCCGCGCCGCTCACCTCGTCGGCAAGCAGGGCCATCTCCAGAGCTTTGCCCAGACCGATGAGGCGCGGCAGGAAATAGCCGCCGCCGCCATCCGGCACAAGACCAATACGCGCAAAAGCCTCCACGAAGCGCGCATTGTCGGCGGCGACACGCAGGTCACAGGCCAGCGCAATGTTACAGGAAATACCGGCGGCAACGCCGCGCACAGCGGCGATCACGGGCTTCGGCATGCCCTGTAGCGCGAGCACGAGACGATGATAATGGGAAAGGTGTTCGCTGACCTTGACGGACGCACCATCGGCCCGAACAGTATTGAAGGCTGATAGATCCTGGCCGGAGCCAAACGCCCTGCCAGCGCCAGTAAGGATAACGCAACGCACGGCTTCGTCGCCTGCCACCTCCTCAACGGCCTCGGTCAACTCTGCCAACATAAGATCGTTGAAGGCGTTCAGCACTTCGGGACGATTCATGGTCAGGGTGGCAACCCCTGCTTCCTGCCGAACGAGCAGATGTCGAAAATCGTTTCGCATAATGCAGCATCCTCGGACGGATTTATAGACGAAAGCACTAACGGGAACAATGCTCCAGTATACGACAGAAAAGAACGTTAGATGCGCGGCACGTCGAGCATCAGGACTTCAAGGGCAACGCGTGTATTGACATTCTGCTCGATCGCTTCCCGCGTTTGCAAAATGGCACGCACCATGCGTTCGGCTTCAGGAGAGCCGACCTTCGCCGCCTGGGTCTGCAAGAGGTCGCGCATATCCACGTTCACGGTCAGGTCCATGCAATCGTTCGCAGCCAGCACGATATCGCGCCACCAGAGCAGCCACAGGTCCAGCAGGGCATCGACCTTATCGGCGTCAGTGTTGAGGCGCTGCACCAGGTCGAAGCGCTGCACCTTGCTGGTTGAGGGTATCTTCGCCAATAATTCTAACTGCGACCTGCGCTCATCCAGCATCCCATCATCCTCGGCAGCCTGCACGGCCCAGCCCATACGGCCAGCGGCCAGCGCGGCGATCAGATCGGACTCCTGCGCGTCGACCTCCCAGCGTTGTTGCAAGGCCGTCTTGATCTGCGTCATGGTCAGCAATTGCATGGGAATCTGCTGTACACGCGAGAGGATCGTTGGCAACAGCTGACCAGCGTCGGGGACTGTGAGCAGCAGCACAACGTCCGGCTCGGGCTCCTCCAGCGTCTTCAGGAGACAGTTGGCGGCCTGCGGATTCATCT
>JALYTQ010000020.1 GCA_030854195.1 Chloroflexota bacterium | reverse complement strand
CAGGGCCAATGCAGGTTCGTGGACAACCGTACCGTCAAGCGGAACCAGGATGTGTTGCAGGTCAAAGTGGGGCGCGCTGCCATCATCGCGCGGAAAGATCAGGAGAATCGACTGCGCGCCACGCTGCAGCGTCTGCTGTGCAACAGAGCCAAAGAGGAAGCCGCGCAGACCGCTATTGCCGTGGGTACACATAATCACAAGTTCAATGCCCATTTCCTGCGCGTGCTCGAAGATACTCTGCGCGACATTCACCTCGCGATCTTCGTGCACATGAGCTTTAACCGTCACGCCAGCGGCGCGCAGGTCGGCAGCGATATCGTCGAGATACTGCTGTGCCTCCGCGAAATTCGTCAGGTGCCGCTCGCCATGAATAGTGGACGGCGCATGCTGCTCCACGATATGCAATAAAGTGACACGCGCGGAAAAACGGCTGGCAAGCGCCTTAACCGCCGGAAGCGCCACCTCGGCCAGCCGGGAGCCATCGAGAGGAACCAGAAAACTCATCTTTTGGGTTGGCATCGTACATGCGCCTCCTACTAACCGCCAAAGAACGTCTGATAGAGTAAGAAGAGATTGAGCCCGATAATTAACGCCGCCACGATGCTGGCAATGAGCGTCGTCAGACGATGATTTACCAGCACTCCCATTATATCGCGTCGCAGAGTAAACATGATGAGCGGCACAAGCGCAAATGGAATGCCGAAGCTCAGTACAACCTGGCTTAGCACAAGCACATGCGTCGGTTCAAAGCCAAGCGCGATCACAATCAGCGATGGCAGCATTGTAACGACGCGGCGTATCCAGACTGGAATCTGGCGCTCCAGAAAGCCCTGCATAATCACCTGACCCGCCATAGTACCGACCGTCGAGGAGGAAAGTCCCGAGGCCAGTAGCGAGATCGCAAAAACCCAGCTGGATGCAGGACCGAGCAGCGGAACCAGCGTCTTATATGCCTGCTCGATCGTTCCGACGCTACTAAGGCCAGCAATGAAGAAAGTGGAGGCCGCCATAATGAGCATAGCCGCATTAACAAAGCCAGCCAGCCCCATAGCGATCAGTATATCGATGATCTCGAAACGCAGCAAGCGTTTGAGCATCTGCGGATTGCGCGTCACCACACGCCCCTGCGTCAGCGCCGAGTGGAGAAAGATCACGTGTGGCATTACCGTCGCCCCCAGGATGCCGGAGGCCAATAGGATGCTCTCGGTCCCGCTGAACTGCGGCACGACGGCATGGAAGGCGATCAACTTCCAGTCGGGACGGTCCAGCAATGTCTCGATCACATAGCAGGCGGCGATGATGCCGACCAGGCCCGTGATGACCGCCTCCATAGGGCGAAAACCGTAGCGTTCCAGTCCCAGGATGCCAAACGTCACGATGGCGGTCAGGATACCGCCCAGCAGCAGAGGAATGTGAAAGAGCAACTGAAAACCGATGGCCGCGCCTATGAACTCCGCCAGGTCGGTCGCCATCGCCACGACCTCGGCCAGCAGCCACATGCCCCAGACGACCGGTTGAGGAAAGCGTTCGCGGCACATCTCCGCGAGGTTGCGCCCACTAGCGATACCCAGTTTGGCCGAAAGCGTCTGTATGAGCATCGCCATCGCGTTGCTGACCACGACGACCCAGAGGAGCAGGTAGCCGAAGCTCGCGCCGCCCTGGATGTTGGTCGCGAAGTTCCCAGGATCTATATAGGCCACGCAGGCGATAAACGCAGGACCGAGGAACGGCAGAATACGGCCCAGAAAGCCCTTCTTCGTCTTCCCGCTGAGCACATCCGACGCCGCCTGAAGCGTTCCTACATTGCTGCGCCCAGTCTGCGCGGCTGTCTTTGGAGTTTCAGAATGCATGATACTATATCCTTTTACAACAGGAACGCGCCACCTGCATACCATATGGTCAGGCTAGCAGATGAGTACATTTTTAAACTCATAAAAAATAATTTTAGCATCCTTAAACCAGAGTATACGCAGGATGTCTCTCGCTGTCAAGGGCCGTAAGTATATGGAAGAAAGGTCTGTCACGAAAACACGAAGCCAACCGTATACCTATCTGTAGAGTATAAAAAGCAAGGACAGACCAGACAAATGCCCAGGCTGGAAAAAACGTCAAAGGGAAACATGTATAGAGGAAAGTAGGAGGATTTATGCAGCAGAACGAAAACCAGTTGACGCCTCAACAACAGGCGCAAAACGTCGCGCACCTTGTTCAACAGGCGCAGGAGGCATGCCAGACAAACATTCAGCAGGTGAACGACGCGCAGGCAAAGGTCATCTTCGAGGGAGTCTCTGAGATACTGAACCGGGCGATCAAAGTACTGAACGAGTACAGCAGTGGCAAGGAGCACACGTTGTTTGTCCCCTCATACGAGAGGAGGCCACACACAGAAGAGACGGGCACAACGCCGCCCACCGTGACCGAGTTCGCGGTCGATGTTGATAGCAGCGAGCCGCCTCCCAGGTTGCATACCGAGCTTTCGCAAGAATAATTAAGACAAGCATCTTCTTCCCTGTTCAGGTCTCCTCTCCGGCACTTCTCAAGGGAGAGGATGGGTAGCTGCTAAAACAGCTTGAGCAACTACCCATTCTCTCCCTTTTAGCGGGCTACGCTGTTGCGCAGATGGGTTTTTATTTGCATATCCTTTGTGCGAAGTCATACAATAAATGAACTAACCAGAGATGCCGCGAGGCTTGCCTGCCAGCGTGCTAAACATTCCTGGCAATCAGCCCGTCTTAGAACATGGAAGTCCAGCAGAGGGGACTCTATTCCCCTTGCAGCACATTATTTTTTTGAAGGAGCCAGCCATGCCTGTAGCCACCGAACGGAAGACAGAGGTCGATGCAAAACTTCTACGCCTGCGCCTGAGCATGGCTGAGCGCCATATCGACGCGGTCAGGCTCACGACAATCGCCAGCGCCGCCTGGATTACCGCTGGCGCGGGCATGTACGTAAACGAGTCCACCGACCTCGCTGCCTCCTCCATCCTGGTCACGACGGATCAGGCATACGTGGTAACGGACAGTGTCGAAGCGCCACGCCTGCAGCGCGAAGAGGAACTGAGCGAGCTCGGCTTCGAGTTCCTGGTCAAGCCCTGGTACGCCGATAGCGATCCCGCCGCCACTCTTCTCGCGGGCAAGCAGGTTGGTCACGAGGGTCCGGGCGCTGGAATAGACTTCAGCGCGGAGCTGCTACATCTGCGCACAACGCTGCTGGAAGAGGAGATTACACGCCTGCGCCGCGTGAGCGCATTGGCAGCCGAGGCGATGTACGAGGCGATTCAGGCCGTGCGCCCCGGTATGTCCGAGTACGAGGCGGCGGCGAGACTGGCACAGGCAGCGCGGGAGCGCGGCGGAACAGCGGTCGTCAACCTGATTGCCAGCGATGACCGCATCTACCAGTACCGCCACCCTCTGCCAACGGACAAGCCAATCGAGCGCTACGCTATGCTGGTCCTCTCGCTACGCAAAGAAGGCTTCGTGCCCTCGATTACGCGCCTGGTGCATTTCGGAGCGCTGCCTGAAGATCTGCGCAAGCGGGCTCTAGCGGTGGCACGTGTGGATGCCAGAATGATTCTCGGCACGCAACCAGGCCACACACTGGGTTCTCTGTTCGAATTGGCACGCCGCGCCTACCGCGAGGAAGGCTATCCAGAGGCGATCGAGGAGCATCACCAGGGGGGCAGTATGGGGTATCAGTCACGCGAGATCATTGCCCATCCCGGCGATAAGACGCCTATTGAACATAAGCAAGCCTTTGCCTGGAACCCTTCCATACGCGGCGTCAAATCCGAGGATACTATGCTTGTCGGCCAGCATGGGCCGGAGATCCTTACCAGCCTCATCAACTGGCCTACATGGGATATCGAGATCGATGGCAAGACGCTGGCCCGACCCGCTATTCTCGAACGGTAAAGCAATCGCTGCAGCGCAGAAATGAATACCTGCCTTTCCTGAGAGAACTCTCACCTGTTCCTTACACATAGTTTATAGCTTTTTTACATCCATCTTCTATAGTATAAAGCAGCAGAGGTGAAGATGTATTCGGCTAAGCCTGCGCGCATGGGCTATCTTGAGAAAGCCGGGTTGATCCACCTCTCTGCATATTATTAAGATACATACATTGAAGGAAACAATGATGGATTCTGCTTATTCGGGGAGAGAGAAGACTCCTTTCTCTGCTGGTGACGCCGAGGAACGCACGCTACTCTCCAGTCATAGCCTCTCGGTCGTACTGCCCGCGTATAACGAGGAGCAAGTTATCTCATCTACAGTGACCACTATTCTCGCCACACTCGCTGGACGTATCAGAGATTTTGAAGTGATCGTTGTCAATGATGGCAGCAGCGATCGTACCGGGGAGATCGTTGAGTCTATCGCGCTGGCCGACGCGCGCGTGCGGATGGTCTCCCACGCGATCAATCAGGGATACGGCGCGACGTTGGCGGATGGCTTTGCCGCCGCGACCAAAGATTTGACCTTCTTTATGGACTCGGACGGGCAGTTCGATATTCGCGACCTCTTCCAGTTTTTTAACTTCATCGATGAGTACGACGCGGTCATCGGGTACCGTATAGATCGGCAGGACACCTGGATGCGCAAGCTCAACGCGTGGGGCTGGAAGGTACTCGTACGCCTGGTCCTGGGTATCAATGTGCGCGATATCGACTGCGCGTTCAAGCTCCTGCGCACCAGGTTTCTGCACGCCCACCCGCTGGAGACGCGCGGGGCAACGATCAATGCCGAACTTCTCAATAAGCTCATCCATTCCAGTGCAACATACAGGGAAGTCGGCGTGACCCATCTTCCACGGCGTAGCGGGCGCGCTACGGGGGCTCATCCACGTGTCATCGCCCGCGCCCTGCGCGACCTCTTCCTCTATGCGCGCAAATGGCAGCGTATGGAGTGCGTACTTGAGCAGCCGACAAGGGTAAAGATTCCACAGTAGAGCTAATAGGCATCCATGCCCCTGTCTCTAAGCCGCTGGAACAAGCGTCGCCATATTCGTTGCCGACGGGTCCGAAGAGGGCAGTGTTTCGACCACATCGGGGATGCCGGAGAGGGAGAGCCCTCTGCGACGACGGATTTCCCACCCTGCCGCCAGCTCTACCCTGCGCGCTGAGAGCGGCCTGGCGGACCTGATCAGGTACGGGTACTTCAAATGCCTCCACCAGGGCGACCGTCATGGCAGAGGCGCTGGGGAAGCGCGCCTGGGGATCTCTGGCCAGACTGCGCAAGATGACGTCGTCCAGCACCTTCGAGATGTACGGGTTGCGCTGGCTGGGCGGCAGTGGTTTTTCTGTCAAATAGCTCACAATGAAAAGTACCTCTTCAGTAGGGATGGGGAGGCACCTGAACAGTCACAGTCAAAGCGCGACCCAAGTTTTAGGACCTGGGTCGCGCTCGTGTTATGAAAACGCCTATGCTCGGATGAGTTAGATGTGCCCACCCTCCGGTGATGTATCGGTCTTGGACGTTTCTGTCGTCTCCTCGTGACCACCGAACTGGAAGCGCATGGCCGACAAGACTTTGTTGGCAAAATCCGCCTGGCCGCGCGAGGCGAAACGCTCGTACAGCGCGGCGGTCAGCACATGAGCCGGTATGCCCTCGTCGATGGCGGCTGCAATCGTCCAGCGTCCCTCGCCGGAGTCGGCCACACGGCCCTGGAAATTGTCGAGCGCCGGGTTCTGGAGGAGCGAGATGGCGGTGAGGTCCAGGAGCCAGGAGCCGATGACGCTGCCACGCCGCCACAGCTCCGTTACGTCGGTCAGGTTGAGATCGTACTGGTAGTACTCGGGACTGCTCAGAGGCGCAGTCTCGGCATCGACCGTCTGCGCTGCTTTGCCAACATTGGCGTGGCGCAGGATATTGAGTCCCTCGGCATAGGAGGCCATGATGCCGTACTCAATGCCGTTGTGTACCATCTTGACGAAATGACCGGCACCGTGCGGACCACAGTGGAGATACCCCTGCTCAGCCGTGCCGCCGAGCTTTTCGCGGCCCGCGGTACGCGGCGCAGAATCCACACCAGGAGCCAGGGCAGAGAAGAGCGGATCAAGCCGCTTGACGATCTCATCCTCGCCACCAATCATCTGGCAGTAGCCGCGCTCCAATCCCCAGACGCCGCCGCTTACACCCGCGTCGACGTAGTGGATATTTTTCTCCGCGAGCGCTTTGGCGCGTCGAATATCGTCGTGATAATAGGAATTGCCGCCATCGACGATCACATCGTCGGGCGAGAGCAGCGGGACGAGCTCAGCGAGCGTCGCATCCACCGAGCCAGCGGGCATCATCAGCCAGACGATGCGCGGCTTTTCAAGCTGCTTGACGAGATCGGACAGCGAGGTCGCGCCTGCCGAGATCGACTTCTCACTCATGCGCTTCTCCACGGTGCTGGCATGACGAGCATAGCCAACAACACTATGTCCTGCATTCAAAAGGCGCTTCGCCATATAGGCACCCATACGGCCAAGTCCAATGAGTCCTAGTTGCATGTTAGTTCCTTCCTTCTACACACTATTGTCTGGTACGAGACGAGAGCTTCAGCAAATATGCCCGTACACGCGCTATTATACGGCAAATTCAGGCTCCCGTGTTGGGTCCAGACTATTACTACTACTTAGTACACGCTTCTGCCGTAGCAATCAGCTATTTTCAGTACGTATCATCTCTTTTGGGGACGCTCAGACGTTGTATAGTATAAAGGACTTTATCTTAACTTATTCACTGGGCAGTCAAAAGGAAGAAAAAATATGGCAGATACGACAGCGAAAAAACGCGTCCTGGTGCTACAACATTTCTATGAAAACCCCGCCGGTCGCGTGGGCAACCTGCTCGACGAGCACGGCATCCCTTACGACAATATCCACGTGGGCACCGACGCGCTTCCAGATCTCAAGCAATATCAGGCGCTCATCGTCCTGGGTGGCACACAGCATCTCTACGATAAAAACAAGTACCCCTACACGATGCACGAGGAGATCTACCTACACAAAGCTATTCGAGAAGGTCTCCCGTACCTGGGCATGTGTCTGGGCGGCCAGTTGCTGGCTAATGCCTTCCACGCGCCCATCAAGCGGCTGCCCAAAGAGCAGGTCGGCTTCCTGCAGGTCCATTTTACGGAAGAGGGTGCGCGTGATCCGCTCTATCACGGCCTACCAGGCTATCAGCAGGCATTCCAATGGCATGAGGATTGCTTTGAGTTGCCGGAGGGCGCTGTAGCATTGGCACACCATGCCAGCGGCTCGAATCAGGCGTTTCGCTATGGACGGCACGCCTATGGCCTGCAATATCATATCGAATTGACCAGCGAGATGCTCAACACCTGGCTCACTGACCCCTCACTGAAGCAGGAGTTCATCGCGACGTATGGAAGCGACGCCTATACGAAAGTCTTGCAGGAGGTGCCACAACTCTTCCCGACATACGACCAGCACGCGCGCACGCTGATCGAGAACTTCTTCAGGATCAGCCGCCTGATCTAAACAGGGAAGGTGAAAAACGCGTCTTGTAGATGCCAGGCAACTGGTAGCCATTGCTCTGTCTCCCACTGCACTTCATTCACCGCAGTAGGCGGAGTAATTTTTTGCTCTGTGTATAATGATCTCAGAACCCGCTTTTGATACTGTACTTGTACAACGTCTATCTACACATACGGAAGCAAGGACTGCATCTTAGATCAGGCCGCACATGCCTGTCTCTTCGAAAGGACGGTATACCATGCTCGCCCTCCTTGCCCTGATAGCGCTGCTGGTCTTTACCTGTAGCGGAATGCTGCTTCATCTGTACCTGTATAGACATGGAGCAATCGGTCCTCGTCAGTACAGGTCACTCCGACAACCCTTTATGCCTACTTAAACTGACGGCGTTTAGCTGAACTCAAGCGCCACTTTCCACTCATCCTCTTGCCAGGAGGACAGCGATCAGCGAGGCTGTAAGGGACTTCCCGCCGCTACATGGCTCGCTCCGTTGAAGGTGGAAGCTGGGAGATAACCCGGACGGGCTATTTCCCAACTTCCATCCCCCACAGTAGGGATGGGGTCGCCAATGCTATTACTCACACGCTGGGAGAACTCGTAAGAGTAGGAGTGGCGGCCAGTAGTTGTCGCTGTTGAACAAGCGAACTCCTGTACAGGAAAAAGAGCCCGATGATACCAATGATACCGAGGGCCAGCGATGTTACGGAGATAGGAATGCCGGGCGGAATGACGAAGTAGATAGAAAACGGAAAACCGTCCCAGAGGCCGTGTAAGACAGAGACGAAAAGATACGCCACAATCACGGCACCCGTGATGCGAAAGCGGCGTGGCCCGCTCGCCCGAAAGAGAACAGCCCCCAGTATCGCCGTCCAGACGCCATGCCCGAAGGGAGCGAACAGGCCGCGAAAGACCGTCTCCACGATAGAGACGCTCACATGACCGCCGCTGGTTAGAAAGGCCGTAAAGGCATAGCCGGTGCTCTCCAGGGCCGCAAAGCCCATCCCAACCGCGCCGCCCAGCAGCAATCCATCCATCTCCGAAGTATGCGGCATGCGCCGGGCGAGAATTATGACCGCGATAATCTTGCACCCCTCTTCGATCAAGCCCACAAGCAACCCGCTCCCCAAAGAAAGTCCCTGACCGGGGGAAGTTGGCACAGGCACCAGGAGAGTTTCGAAGATAGAGGCTCCAATAACGCCCAGCACGCCTCCAACACAAAAGCTGACCCCTATAGTTGTAGGCGTCAATGCGCTGAAGTGCCGATGGTCGTAAAGAAACGCGACAAAGGTAATCGGCACCAGAAAATTGCCAATCAGAATAACGGTAGGATACAGATTGGGATTTAGAGTCAAAAACATCACTATAGTCGTAATGACAAAGAGCAGCAGGCCAATGAGAAACACACGCAACCAGCTGCGCCCACGACGTAGAGGCGGCTGAGCGGACGAGAAAGAGGGGTTCTGGGCCATAGCAATTCTCCAATTTCTAGCAAAATTTCGAGAAGCATACTCAGAAAGCAACACGCTTGTAGGTACTAAAAGGTTTCTTGCTTTTTCAACATCTGGATAAAGACAAGAACAGTCGGGCAGTTTCACCCAACTGTTCTTTGTTTATCGCTTCGCATATCCTAATTACACTGTTTTCGAGAAAGGAATGGGTAAGAAAGCGCTATGCAGGCGCGCGAAACCCTGTTTAAAAAGGACAAGCATAGTGCGGTGAGTCTCTGCGGCCTCGAACGGAGCAACCTCTAAGCGTTCCTCCATGAGGGTGATGCAGCGCTGGTAACTGCGCACCAGGTAGCTGGGGTCGCGGTCCTTGCCAGGAGTAAATTGAATTTCCATCTGCAAAAAGGCGTCGAAAAACTCATTGGCGCGTGTATAGCAGGCAGAGGCATATTCGCTATCGGCGGTCGCACGGCCCAGTTCCTCAGCGACCTGCGCCGCGGCAAAGAGGACAGGTGCCAGGCTGTTCGGCTTATGGAACTGCTGGCCCTGCGCCAGGTCGGGCAGGCGCGGCAGCGCCTGAGCATGATAGGTAGCGGGATCGTCGGGCAAGGTGCTAGCAACTCGCACCAGAGACCAGGGAATGCTGGCATCGGTTAACGTATCTAACGTAAGCTGGCAGAGTTGCGCGGAGCGCGAGCGGGCGCGTGAGCTCGTATCAGCATATCCACTGCTACGAGCAACCGCTGCGCGCTGAATACACGTCTCGACAAGAGAGGAGAGTGCCGTATAAAGTACCTCTTCCAGATCGGGAAAAGAAGCGCCACTCTCAAAGGCGGCATCGTGCCAGCTCAGCAGAATCTGGCGGCACTGTTCCTCCGCCTCGTCGAGCAACGTCGCGCTTTGCATCGCCTTCCCAGCGCCAATCTCCTGTGCATCCGCCAACGCTATCTCGCGATAGAGCGAGCAACGGTCAAGCAGAACCAGCGATTGAAGGAGGCGCACCTTCGCTTCCCCAGAACGATCGCCGCTTACCTGGTAGAGCGTGCGCGTCTGCTGGAGAAAACTGAGAGCGAGTTGAAAGAGTGCTTCCTTCTCTTCAAAAGAGAACGCCGACGCAGTGCTGTCAGCAGGTCCAGGCTCCAGAGATATCGACGCGTAGATGCTGTAGCCAAGTCCCAGGTACACCTGCCCGGCTATCTGTATATTGCTCGTTGAGCGCAGATGTTGACGAGCGTGTTCGTAGTGAGCACGCGCCCGCGAGTGAACTCCAAGCGCTCGATAATCATCACCGCAATGCAATTCGACCTGCAACGGGAGGATCGGGAACTTTTCACGCGCCTCATCTTCCTGTAATACCTGCAGGGCGCGCTCATGGTAGAGCAGTGCAGGCTGGTACATCTGGTCGCGGTAGAAGTTTGTCCCCAGGGTGTCGAGAATGACCGGTTGATATTGTAGCGGTGCGAGGACCAGGGCGCGTTCCAGGAAGAAGCGCGCATTTTGCAGATCCCCTTGCTCCTGAGAGAGCAGTCCTTTCAGGAAAAAGTAGCGCGCCTGCTGCTGCAACGGCAGATCGAGCATCATTCCAGCTGAGAGCGTGGAGAGCTCCTGCAGGAACATCGTATGAGGAAGTTCTTTGCCTTTTTGAGCCAGATCCAGCAGCGTCAACGTTTCTTCCCAATCTCCGCTGCCCTCGGGTTGATATAAGGCGAAGTTTGCCTTTGCGGATGATGCTCTTGCTTGCTCCGCTTGCACTAACAATTGTTCTAAGAGATCGGCGGGTTGCTCAAGCTGTTCCGCAAAAAAACGCAAGGCTTCAAGTGAAGGGCTGATTTTTTCGAGTTCAACCGCGCTGACATACGATTTTGAGAAACGATCTCCGCCCAGTTCCGTCTGGGTCAAGCCGCGTTGTCGCCGTAATTGCCTGATATACTCGCTGAGAGGAACTTGCATGTCATCCTTCCCTTAATAGTCGGCTCACTATCCTTCCCTGGTCATTTCTCTAACATAGAGTTTACACAACTTCCTGTCCAGCCTGATAGCAGGAAGACGCAACAAAGGAAAACAGATTTTTTTCATTATATCTTACTTCAGAAAGGCGAGCAAGAATTTGTCCATTCTATTTTCCACATTTTTCTCAGGAAATTTCTAAAACAGTTCTTTTTACTACTATCTCACCAGTTTAAACGTGTAGTATATAGACTGAAGTTTTTCTTGCATATGCTTGCGAGCAGACAAGAGGAGCACGCCTTTAGTAGCATAGGGAAGATTGCAGTGCCAGAACATGATATTATCGTTATAGGAGCCTCTGCCGGAGGAGTGGAAGCGCTGGTGCAATTGATACATGCATTGCCAGCGAACCTCCCAGCTAGTGTCTTTATCGTTCTGCATATCCCGGCGCATAGTACGAGCATGTTGCCACAGATTTTGAGCCGTGCAGGAGTACTTCCGGTAGTCCAGCCCGTCGATTATCAGAAGATAGAGGCCAGGCATGTCTATGTTGCGCCGCCAGACCATCATCTGCTCATCGAGCAAGGCTATATGCGCGTCGTACGCGGACCGGGCGAAAATCAATACTCGGAGCAGGAAGCGCAACCCCCTGCTCTTGAAGTGGGTCAACTGCGCCGCTTCAATGAACTGCTCTTGCGCTTCCTGCCCATCGGCATCGTGGTCATTGACCACTCTTATCATATCTTGACCGCCAACGGAGCCGCCCGCCGCATGTTGGGTCTGCGCGATGTCGCCACTGAACAGGATTTTCTGCACGCGGTACGCGGCGTTCCCTATCATGAGGCGCGTTCGGCCATCGATGCCGTCTTCCGCGAGCGTACGTTCGTCACGCTGCTGGAAGTCGAACTGGAGACGACTTCCGGTGGCAATGGACGCTTCGTCAGCCTGTCCATCTCTCTGTTGCAACTAGAACCCGGCCTGCCCGATCTGGCCGCCATGAGCGTCACTGATGTGAACGAACAGGTCCAGATACGGCGGCAGCTAGAAAATGTTCAGGTAGAGCAGACGCAGTTGAAGCAGGAGCTGGGAACGGCAAACAAACGCCTGAGCGATATGAATAAAGAGCTTATGGATGCCAACGAGGAGCTGCAGGTCGCTAATGAAGAGCTGGTTCTAACGCATGAAGAGCTCCAGGCCAGCATCGAGGAGTTCGAAACGACCAACGAAGAGCTTCAGACCACCAACGAAGAGCTTCAGACCACCAACGAAGAGTTGCGCGCGCGCAACAGCGAATTACAGGAGATGACCTCCATCCTGGAGAATGAGAAAGTGCGCCTCGCTGAAATGGTGGAGCTCGCGCCCTTCTATATCCTGGTGCTGCGCGGCCCCAGCCTGATCGTCGAGGCATACAATCCGCGCTACACCAAACTTCTTGCGGAACGCGAGGTGCTCGGACATCCATTAGAAGAGGTAATCGACCTGCTCTGGGAACCAGAAGCAGAGTTCCCTTTACTGCGCTTTGCGCGTGAGGTGTATATTCAGGATACACCGAAAACTATACCTAGCATCCACACCTTTGAGCCAGAATCCCAGCGTATATACGAAGGGCAACAAGAAGGATATTTTTCTTACACCATTGTTCCATCCCATACCACCTCTGGACGCGTCAATGGCGTCATCATCTACACCACCAATGAGACAGAACAACACGCCTGAAGTTCGGCTGTGCTTGCCACTTTTCCCCGCCTGCATGGTATGATTGCTATATTGATTGTACAGGCGTGCATGTTCATAGCTACAGGGAAGCCAAGGAGGACACTATGGTCAAGCGACTGGACGGAAAAACTGCGATCGTGACCGGCGCAGGCCGGGGAATTGGCCGCGCCATCGCCAGAGAACTGGCGGATACTGGTGCCAATGTCGTCATTAACTATAGCACCAGTGCCCAGCCAGCACAGCAACTGGCCGAAGAGTTAAAGGAACTGGGCGTAAAAACCCTGGCCATCCAGGCGGATGTCACCGATTTCGATCAGGTGACACAGCTGGTGCGCAAGACGATCGAGACATTTGGGCAGATCGATATCCTGGTCAATAACGCGGGCATCACCCGCGATAAGACGCTCAAGAACATGGCCAAGGAGCATTGGGATGAGGTAATCCATGTCAACCTGGATAGTGTGTTCAACTGTACCAAACAGGTGCTGCCCTTCATGCTGGAACGCAAGAGCGGCAGGATCGTCACGATCAGCTCGTTTGTCGCGCTGGGTGGCAACGTGGGACAGGCGAACTACGCAGCCACGAAGGCTGGCATCATTGGCTTCAGCAAGTCGGTGGCCCTGGAAGTCGCCCGTCACGGCATTACAGTCAATGTGGTTTGCCCCGGCTTCACGGAGACCGATATGCTCATGGAGGTGCCAGAGAAGATCCGCCAGCGCATCCTTGAGAAGATCCCTATGGCGCGCTTTGGCAAGGCTGAAGAGGTCGCAGACTGCGTGCGCTACCTCGTCGCGGAAGGCGACTATATGACAGCGCAGGTAATCAGCATCAACGGCGGAGTCTATATTTAACGGACTTTGCTATAAGAATGGAACAGCGGGTGGTTCGAATCTTTGGGCTCGCCCGCTGTCCGCTCTACGGCCCAGGTGCTGTCTGAGCGCGCAACTCCTTGAGCGCGTCTCTCGCAATCCAACGCGCGGATCTGGAATCCAGAGCACCAATCTCCTCAGCCCACTCTATGGCAGCTACGCACAAGCGAGCATTCCGTTTGCCGATCTGGCGCAACGCCCAGTTGACAGCTTTCTTCACAAAGTTGCGTTCATCATTTGCGTACTGCTTAATGAGAGGGAAAAATGGCAGAAAGGCTTCATCTGCGGCCTGTTTGTCGTGAACCGCCAGTTCCGCCATCAGCACAAAACCGGCACGCCGCACGAACTCTTGCTGGCGATGACACCACTCAACAGCTTTTTGATAGGCATACGGCGTTTTGTCGAACAGGTTTCCGCACACCTGGTCGCAGACATCCCACGAGTCGAAATCAGCGACCCATGCCTCCATCTGCTCCTCAGAGACAAGGCGCGCATCGTCAACCATCGAGGCAAGAATCCTCGCCTCGTGCAGGCCGGATGCCCATAACTCTCCCGCCAGGGCGTGATCTTTCCCCAGTCCTTTCGCCATCTTGCGCAGCACCGGAATCGAGACGCCCAATACGTGGGCTGACCGAATGCCGAATCTCGCCATCCCTTCAACTGCGCGTGGGTCCGCATGTTGTTGCAGCGTGGCAAGCACTTCGTTATATATCATGAGAGGAGTATACCAGATTGGGTGAGAACACAGCGTTTGAATAACCCCCGCGTTTAGCCATTAGTCGCGCACCATTGTTACAACATCCGCTAGATGTTATAGAACCGAGCGCGGAAAAACCCCGTCTTTCCAAGCGGGGGATAAGAGCACCGCTCCTTCTGGTGGCGCGATGGGTTGAGCTAGCACCTTGACACCTTACAGCGTATCTGCTATACTGTAAGTTATGAAACAGAAACGAGCGTACCAGTATAGATGTTACCCAACCGACGAGCAACAACAGGTGTTGGCTCGCACCTTTGGGTGTGTTCGCTACGTCTATAATTGGGCGCTCCGCAAGAAAACGGACGCCTACTACCAGCAAGGCGAACGCCTCTACTACGCTCACCTGTCCTCTGCTTTGACTGAGTTGAAAAAGCAAGAGGATACCTTGTTCCTCAATGGTGTGTCTAGTGTCCCTCTCCAACAAACATTGCGTCATTTGGATAGGGCGTTCCTTAACTTCTTTGAGGGCAGAGGGAAGTACCCGACCTTCAAAAAGAAACATGGGTACCAATCCGCAACCTATGCGGCTAGTGCCTTCAAGTGGGATGGAACCGCACTCACTCTGGCAAAGATGGATGCCCCGCTGGCTATCCGTTGGTCGCGTCCCTTGCCAGAAGGATGTACCCCCTCTAGCGTCACCATCTCCAAAGATTGCGCAGGTCGCTACTTCGTCTCCATCCTGGTGGAAGAGGACATCACGTCCTTGCCTGTCACGCCCAAGATGGTCGGGCTGGATTTGGGATTGAAGAGTATGGTCATCACCTCTGATGGGCATACTCACGGCAACCCTCGCTTCTTTGCTAAAGATGAAAAGAAACTGGCAAAGGCGCAACGACGACACGCCAAGAAGAAAAAAGGTTCGAAGAACCGTGCCAAGGCTCGTCGCAACGTCGCCAAGATACACGCTCGTATTAGTAACCGACGCCGTGATTATCAGCACAAGCTCTCGACACAGATCATACGCGAGAACCAAGTCGTATGCGTCGAAAGCTTGCAAGTCAAGAACATGGTCCAGAACCACCGCCTCGCTAAGTCCATCTCCGATGTCGGATGGGGCGAGTTCGTCAGGCAGTTGGAGTACAAAGCACAGTGGTATGGGCGTACCCTGGTCAAGATTGACAAGTGGTATCCCTCTTCTAAACGGTGCTTTGACTGTGGGTATGTCCTTGAAACCCTTTCGCTTGATGTTCGCGTGTGGACCTGCCCTGAATGTCGCGTGGTCCATGATCGAGATATCAATGCTGCGAGAAACATTCTGGCCGCAGGACGTGCGGTGTCTGCCTGTGGAGAGGCGGTAAGACCTGGGCGGGTGAAAACCCAAGCAGGCGCGTCTCGACGAAGCAGGAAAGCCAGCTAGCGATAGTCTGGAATCTCCCGCTTTCCAAGCGGGGAGTAGTCAAACTCTGAAAGCAAGTACATAGCATAGGAAGATGGCGATGGAGAGTGCAAATTCGTGAGTTCATTTACGCCTGAAGAGGTCGAACAGCTGCGCGCTCGTGTCCTGGAATTAGAAGAACGGGAGCGGGAGCGGGAACGTTTAGAGGCTGCCCTGGATGAAGGTCGGCGTTTAGCTGTGCTCATCCATGATGTCAGCGTCGCGCTGATCCAGGATCGCACGTTACAGGAGAGCTTGCAGCAGTGTGCCCAGGCGCTCGTCACCCACCTCAACGCCGCCTTTGCCCGCGTCTGGACCCTCAACACGGAAACACGGATGCTCGAACTCCAGGCCAGCGCAGGTATGTATACGCATCTGGATGGAGTTCATTCCCACGTTCCGGTCGGGACGCTCAAAATTGGTTTCATCGCGGCGCAAAAACAACCCCACCTCACCAACGCGGTGCTTGGAGATCCGCAGGTCAGTGACCAGCAATGGGCCGCACGCGAAGGCATGGTCGCCTTCGCTGGCTATCCACTCCTCTTCGAAGGAGAGGTGGTCGGGGTAATGGCCCTCTTTGCGCGTATTCCCCTGTCTACAGCCGTCCTGGATGCGATGGCCTCGGTCTCTAATGCCATAGCGGTCGGCATTGAACGCAAGCGCGTAGAAGCAGAGCGCGTCCGCGCCCTGGAGGATGCACAACGAGCCGCCGCGCTTGCCGAGGCGGCTCGGCTGCGCCTGGCGCGTATCCTCGACAACTTGCCCGATGGGTTCATGATGTTCGATGAGCAGTGGCGCTATAGCTACATTAATCCGAACGCTCAACCCTATACAGGCAAGCCCTGGCACACCCTGCTCGGCAAGAATGTCTGGGACGAGTTTCCAGAACTGCTTGGCACCCTCTACGATCAGCAGTATCATCGGGCGATGCTCCAGCAGAAACCGGTCGCCTTTGAACTCTTTTCCCCGGTGCTCTCCGGCTGGTTCGATATCCATGCCTATCCTGTTCCCGGTGGTCTGGCGGTCTATTTCCGCAATATTACCGAGCGCAAGCAGGTCGAAGAGGCACGTGTGCAACTCTTGGCAACTGAGCAGCGGGCCCACACAGACGCGGAAGCAGCTAAACAACGCGTGACCGCCATTCTGGAAAGCATCACCGATGCCTTCTTTGCTCTAGATACACAGTGGTGCTTCACCTACCTCAATATCCAGGGCGCGGCGTTGCTGCAACGTACACGTGAAGAGCTCCTGGGAAAAAACATCTGGGACGAGTTCCCGGAGGCCATCGGGTCCACCTTCGATCAGCAGTATCACCTCGCCATAGAGCGACAGATCAGCGTTACCTTTGAAGAGTTTTATCCTCCTCTCGCGACCTGGTTTGAGGTGCGTGCCTATCCAACCGCTGATGGCCTCTCCGTCTATTATCACAATATCAACGAGCGCAAACAGGCAGAAGAGGAACGTCTGCGCTTCTTGAACATCGCTGAGCAGGCTCGTCGCGAGGCAGAGGCGGCTCTACAGGTGCGCAACGATTTCCTCTCCAGTGTCTCGCATGATCTCAAGACGCCGCTCGCGGTGATGCGCGGAAACATCCAGTTACTCCAACGCCGGATTCGGCGGGGAGCAACGTTTGATCCTATCTGGTCTGAAGACCGTCTGGCAGTGATCGAAGGGGCGGCGATGAAGATGAACGACATGGTCGAGGAGCTCTTAGATGTGGCAAAGCTGCAGGCGGGACAGCAACTGGATCTGGAGGTGCGCCCGCTCCCCCTGGTGTCGTTGATTCAGCAGATTAGTACCGAGCAGCAAGAGACAAGCAAACGGCATCAGATTATCGTGAAGACTCCAGTAGAGGACCTGTTTGTGCGCGGAGACCGCACGCGTCTGGACCGGGTGATCACCAACTTGCTTGCCAATGCCATTAAATACAGTCCGCAAGGAGGAGATATTCTCGTAGAGGTGGGGCAAGAGGAGATTGAGGACCAGCAGTGGGTCACGCTGAGCGTGCGAGATCAGGGCATCGGGATTCCCCTCGCCGATCAGGCGCGTATCTTCGATCCGTTCTATCGAGCGGGCAACGTGGGACGTATGCAAGGGACAGGTGTCGGTCTGGCCAGTAGCGCGCAGGTCGTTAACCAGCATGGAGGCACGATCTCGGTTAGTAGTGAAGAGGGGCAGGGCAGTACCTTTGTGATACGGCTCCCATGCCTGAGTAGTGAGATGGCAAAGCCATGAAAAATAGTCTAGAGTGAAGGAGCAACAACAGGTGCAAAACAGTGACGTTCTGGAGCAGAGACTGCACCCGATTCTCGTTGTCGATGATGACCATTCCTTGCGCAAAACAATCCAGGTAATGCTAGAAGAGGAGGGGTTTGAGGTGCAGACTGCCGCAGATGGACAGGAAGCTGTCGAACAGGCCATCTCCCGGCAGCCCGCCCTCATCCTGCTGGATATGGGTTTGCCGCTTCTGGATGGTAGCGAAGTGGCCGCACAGGTACGCACACACTATGGAGGCGGTGTTCCAGTGGTGCTTATGACAGCGGATGGCAAAGCGGAAGAAAAGAGTCGTCGCATAGGGGCCGCGTCGTATTTACGCAAGCCCTTTGATATTGACGATCTCATTCACGTGGTCGAGCAAACACTCGATAGGTATCAGGTAGAGTGAGTGGGTCATGTCTCCAGCGGAAACGCGTGCCCTTCTATCTCCTCAAAAGCGGCCCGCAACGCGGAGGGGACAGGAACGGGCCGACCGGTACGGTAATTGCACCAGACGGCCACGGCGCGTCCGGTTGAAAAAATGCGCTCGTGGTTCTGGATATCGCGAATCTGGTGCTCCATGACGATACTCGTGCGCCCAACGTGTACGACCGCCGACCCGACCTCGACGCGGTCCGTGCGGATCAGCGGAAGATGGTAGGTGCAGGTGATCTCTTTGATTAAAATACCATAGTGCCTGCCGACCACAGTGGTCTGGATACGCGCTGTATGCTCTTCCTCCTTCTCCGACGACTCGGTCGCATGTTCCCCCGCCAGGGGCCAGTGCGGAATGTGCGCAAAATAAGCGGAGCGGGCCTCTTCGTAATAGGTCGCATATACCGTGTTGTTGACGTGGGACAATGGGTCGAGATCGCGGAAACGGATCTGGATGGGGAACCAAATTTTCATGAAATTACCTCATATGTACAGATACTCTTACGTTCGCGCGAGCAGGCCAAGCCAGAAGAGCAAGGAGCCACCCACCAGAAGCGCAATGGCCAGTTGAACGATGATCCCACTTGCATCCTGGGGCAAAAGGAGGAGCAGAATGCCACAGAGCAGCACGGTGAGGCCAATGCTCATGAGCCGACCAAACTGATACTCGAAGGATCGCCGGGATACAAGCTTACGGCAGACCTCGCAGGAAGAACGTTGCAGATGCTGCCAGCAGAAGCAGCGTTGGCAGGCCGGACAAACGGTACCCGGTAGAGAACAGCCTTCCGCCTCGCAGCAACCCTGGGCCATACTTCGCTCCTTCAAAAGGTCCATTATTCTCAATACTCATTCTATAGTGTAGATTGTAACACTTCGTAGTGATATACTGCTAAGCAGAATGCTCAGGCGTGATCTGCCGCCGCACCAGTGTTCGTAGCGACGCCGACAAAATAAAGCGGAGGATAACTTTATTGGAAGAGAGAATTTCGCTAGCCGATTATCAGGCATTGGCAGAGTTTCGCTATCGCATTCGGCGCTTTCTTCGCTTTAGCGAGGAGGCGGCCTATGCTGCTGATCTCGAACCACAGCAGCATCAATTGTTACTTGCGATCAAGGGACTGCCAGATGGAAGGATAGCCACAATTGGCGAGCTCGCTGAACGCCTCCAGCTCCGGCATCATAGTACCGTTGAGTTGATCGATCGGCTTGTGAAGCGGGGACTGGTTGAGCGCAAGCGGGATACAGAGGATCAGCGACGCGTTATCGTGAGCCTTACGCCACAGGGTGAGCAGGTGCTGTATACTCTTTCTCGCCATATGCTGATCGAGCTGCGCTCAACCGGTCCTACATTCGTTGATGCACTCAACTCGCTTCTCGCTACCATGCACGATACTCAGAACACGTAAAGGTTGGTAAGGGCCATTACCCTTCTGCCGTCCTCACTTTGACCAGCGTCAGACCTTCATTGAGAAGCTGAGGATTACGTCCTCCCTCTTGATGATGGCCTGTGACAGCAAGGGCAATGATAGACTCTCTTGTGGCCGCCACCGGCTCTCTGCTCAGAGAGAGCCGATAGAAGCCTCGCAATCCCACATGGTGGAGCTCTGTAATGGTGATCGGTGCCCCAGTCGCGATGTCACGAGCCGTAAAACTGCTCCCCTCAAGATTGTGGACCGGCTGCCCGCTGCTATCGGCCACAGCAACGGCAACGGTGACATGCGCGGCGTTCTTTGGCTGATCGAGGGAGAAAGCTGTGACCATATATCCTGCCATAGTTGTTCCTTCTTTCTGAGAAATAGCCTGCACTTTCAGGCCGGAAAAACACTCAAAAAATGCTACTACGAGGAAACATCTCAGCAGAAACTCAGCATTTATATCGTCTTACGATATTATTATAGGATAATATGAGCATGCCTGTCAAGTTTCTTGCGTGGATGGGTCGCAAGGCCCACGCAAGAAACTTGACGGAAACACGTTATGGAAGAGTTATTGCACCAACAAGGCGTTCTTTTGTTGTGCCTTCTCGACGCAAGACAACCATTCTTGTTGGAGGCGCACGAGGTTATGCAGGCGCGCGAAATCTGCCACCCAGATGCGTTCCTGCTCCTTGCGGTAGAACCTGCTCCACTCCCTCTGCACACCTTCAGCGCGGATTAACTGGTCGACAAACTCTTCCACAACCGCGAATGCTGCAATGCCCGGCTCGACGAGGTACTGCGCCAGTTCCTGGAAGAGGGCATTGATCGTGTCTATGTACACCTTTTTTAGTGTATTGTACACCTCGGCGGCTGCCGCCTCATCACTCATGTTGGGGCGCAATTTGGGATGGATCGTTGTACGATCGGGAACAAGCTGGTTCAGGCTGGCCCGGATACGGTACTGGAAAAATCCCCGATAGGAGAGCTCATAATTGGCGAAGACGCGGAACACTTGCTTCAAGTGCCGCAAATCAGGCTGAATATTCTCTGTCATCTCCTGAAAGAATGCAGGACCATCGCTTGCAGTGATCGCCGCAAGCTTGCCCTGTTTCAAAAATACTTGAGCAGCAGCATATTTTATCCCGTCCATTGAGAGCTTGAAAGCATCATCCAGGTAGACGAATTGATAGGTGAGTCGCGTTCTCATCTCGTGCAGGCAGGTATTGTACACATCAGGGAAAGCCCCTTCCACATTTCTTCTTTCTTTGATCGCGGCAATCGTCGGGATACCATCCTCGTTTTTGCACTTCTCAAAGCGGGAGTTAAAATACTCCGCAAAGACGGGATTATGGGTGGTACTCCTCTTCCTCTGTTCAGCAACCAGGGCCTCCAGTCCGTTGGTCAGGTCTGTCCAGACGCCCTGGAAAAGATCCTGAAACAGGATGAAGTCAACGATGGTTTCTCTGGCGGCTTTAAACAGATCGTGCGCCTTCTCCAATTCGCGCGCAATAAGCTGATGCAAGGTGGTCAACTCATCCATGCAGGCCGCAACATACCGGCGATCAAGTTTATTGATGTTATCAAACAGGTAACTCAATACAGGCTCAAGGATCAGGTGGTTCACCTCGTCAGGATTACTACAATCGACAATAATGCTCTCGACAAACGCTCTGCTGCCCGAATGCGTCGTAAATATTGAAGAGAGCCTGCCTTCCAGATCTAAACAGTTCTTGAGATTGTCGCTCCTGCCCAATGCCGCCTTGGTATGATTGAGGATAAGGAACATCCACTGATGAAGTGGTAGCAAATCCTGCAAGGCACATTGGGCCTTATCGTAGAGGTCAGTATCAAAATCGGACCACAGATCACCGCCCGGCACAGGCTTACGTATAAGCAGGGCTATATCGATATCCTCTCCCAACGCTTTGATGATGCGTTCCTCATCTCCCATGCCCGTGTCGCCAAGCCCCGGCAGGTCGATAAAAGCTATCTGCTCGACATCCCTGGCATAAGGGAAGGGGCAATAAATCTTGACCTCGCGGACGGCAAAATGATTGTAGATGTCCTGGCCTTCATGGGTCTGCTGGGCAACATACTCGCGTACATCGTTTAACTGAATACGCTGCGGAAATGAAACATACAACAGTGGTCGGTAGTCGTTGATATGGTCGTGATACTTCTTCAAATGTCCATACTTCGCGCTCGCCGTCACCTGCTTTTGCAGCTCTTGTGAGAGAGGAGGTAGGGCAGTAGCGGCGAACTGATCAATACTCGTCGGAATGGGATGCAATTCGAGTTCGCGATAATAGGGTGCAATCACCGTCTGCAAGAGCTCGTCATGGGTATAGAAGTAGACATCGGCATAGGACTCATTAGGGTTATGCACAACGATACTGCGTACTCCAGTGCACGCGCCTAATTCCCCATCAGGGATAACATCGCATGAAAGGCCGCTCAGGCTCTGTAACACGCGGCTCTTTCCCTGGCGCGCTCGCCCAATCACACCGATGTTAATCGTGGTGCGCGTAAAGCGTTTCTTGATGTTTTCAAGCGCCCGGCGTTGTTTCTGAATGCCGCGCCGAATAGCAGGCAGATCGATCTCTTTCATCATCTCGATCAGCGCCGCTTCTCCACTCTGGAAAATCGGTTCCTGCAGCGCCTCTAGCGCGCGGACAGCATCGCTCATTTGCAGAAGATATTGCTGCTTCAATGAGATCTGGTCGATCAGTGGTTTGCGGGTTTCTATAATCCAGGCAATTTGCGTTTTTTTATTAATCTCTAGTTGCATTACGATTTTTACCTTTCTGTTGTCAGTATAGCGCCTTATAAGTTCTCATGAGCTTAAATATAGAAGATGCCTTAATTCTCGTCATAGGGCGGCGCTAAGAGGTGCTAAATAATGAGTAGTAACGCTACCTCTATTATAGATACAAGGCAAAGGAAACAACCGGGCAGATAAAAAGCAAGGTGGTGGCGTTGGCAAGGAAGGCAGTTCGAACTGTCTCCTTGCCAACGCCACCACCTTGCTGGAGGCTTTATAAACAATGCTACGTACTTCTTATACCTGTGGCAAAGCAAAATGGTTATCATACAAGCGCTTGAGGAGGGCAGGACGGCGCATGTGAGGCTGGACCCAGGCGCGGAAACGCTCTTGAAACTGCCAGGTCTCTTTAAAGTGCTCGGCGACTTCGCGCAGTTCAAGCAAGGATTGCAGCGCCTCATCGTAGCTCGCGCCTGAGCCGCGTGCCACGGTCAGATCGATCTGCCGCCAGCGAGCTTCCTGATGATCGTGGATATCCTGCAGGTGGCGCTGATGGGCCAGTTGCTCCTGCTCGTACTGCTCATGTTGCAGTTGGGCTTTCACAGCCTTGCTTTCGGCGAGCAGCGTAGCGTAGGTGACGTGCTCAGCCGTTGATGGCTTTGCGCTGGTCTTGTTGTGGCCCAATCCCCGCAATTCGTTGACGAGGCGGCGGCTCAGGCCCGGCTCGTTGCGTGCTAACCGCACCAGGTAATCGTCGCGGCGCTCCGGCGACAGCAACGCGATCCGCGCGGTCACATCATCGTCGCTCGATGGCATACGCGCGCTGCTATGGCGCGCTGCTGCAGAGAGCAATTCTGGCGGCACTTGCAACAGATCTGCAAGCCCCTGCTGCGCCTCCGTCAGCTTGCCAAAGGCGGGCGGAACGGGCGGCGCGTAAACCTCCTCGCCTTCCTCTTCTTCATCATAGCTCCCCAGCATCTCCATACAGGCCAACCAGGCGATATACAGCGCCCGCAGATCGCCATCCATCAGTTCCTCGCGAATGGCGATGAGTGAGCCCAGGTCATAGTCTACCCATTCGTCTGGAGCTTCCATCTCGCCAAAATGGATATCCAGGATATCGTAATCAGAGTGTTTGGTGAACGTGACGAAATCATCAAAATCGTAACCATCTATAAGGTCGCCCGGCAAGATCCCGTGCGGGAAGCGCAATGCCAGTTGAGGGGAGCCCCAGTTGGCCCAATAGAGGAAGCCATCGAAGTACTCGCGGAGCACCTCGATGGGATCATGCTTGAAGTCACCCCAATGATATTCGATGAGGGCATGGGTGGAAGATGCTTCGATGTGGCTAGATAGATCGTTGACAGCAGCGAGCTGCTTCTTGCTCAAAGGCTGATCGACGGTCATAAATTCGTAGCGCTGGTATTCGCTCATAAATGCTGTCCTCGTTCCTCAAAGGTTTTAGCGAGTCGGGCTGTTCTTTCCCGGGGCGCGTTAAAAGTACTATATCCGACCCCCTCAAAAAAGGCAAGGGGCGGAGGATATCAGTCCCTGTACACCACCATGTTCTGCTGCCATAGTACCCCTCTTGTCATCCGCATTCCTGCCGATAGAAGACAGTGTAGAAATGACACCGCTTTGCCTATTCACCATTGGTAACTATCGAGAAGGAAAACATTATGGCCCGTGATACTCTGGCTAACACCAGCAAATCAATAAAAACAGTCCCTCTCGCATCTCCCGCGACGCCAGCGCTAACAGTGCCTGCGCCGCTCACGCAACCGGCGTTGCCAGCCGTGCTGAGCAAGCGGGATTTGACCGTTATGATGCTCTTAGTTATTCTCTTCGTTGCGAACACCAATGATGTCCAGTTCGCTGGTCCCTCCGTTTTCCTCTACTGGGTACTTGGTTTTCTTACCTTTCTTGTGCCTTGCGCATACGTTACGCGCTGGCTGGCACACCACTTTCCGGGTGAGGGGGCACCCTATCTCTGGGCAACACGCATTCTCGGCGCTCGCTGGAGCTTCTTTTCTGCCTTTTGCGCCTGGTTACCGGGTGTTCTCGCGGTCGTCTCCGCGATCGAAAGCGGCCTGCTCTTCATACAATATCTTGCCCCGACATGGTTCGCCACTCCTATTCAGCAAGGGATGGCCATCATCTTGATCCTGGTGGTTCCAACCTCCATCGCCTGCCTGCCCTTGCGTTGGCTCCGGCAGATTCTGCTGCTTGTCGCGGGGCTCTATGTTGGGGCCTTCCTGTTGCTCGGAGCGGCGGGGGGGTGGTGGCTCACACACGGGCATGCGGTGGCCCTTCCTTTTAATCAACCATCAGCATGGATACCAACACAAGGAAATGTTGCTGTTTACGGCGTCGTCATCCTGGCCTATCTGGGCGTAGATGTGCCCCTTTTTATGGGCGGCGAGATTCGTGGCGGGACGGAGGGGGCCAGGCGTGGCTCCTCTTATGTCTGGTGGGGAATAACGCTAGTCGTTATCGCGTATATACTAGGAACCTTCGGCATTATGGCGATTGTTCCCCCCAGCCAGGCAGGAACCATGGCGGCTCCCATGTTAGCGATCCGCGCTGTCCTTGGTCCTACGGCGGCGGCGGCCACTGCGATCATTCTCGCGGTAGGCCAGGTCGGCCTTGCCATTGCCTATCTGCTGCTCTTTTCACGCCTGCTGCTGGTGGTCGCTCAGAACCGACGCCTTCCTGCTGCGCTGACAATCGTGAATCGCTTCGGTGTTCCTGTCCACAGTATTGTTTCACAGGCGATCGTTGTAGCCGTCGTCACGGTGCTGGTGTTGGTCACGATCCCTCTGCTCTTTGGCGCATTTCTCCAGGCAGGAGCACTGGCGCTGGCGATTTACAATATCATGCAGGCGGCGACGACCGTCATCTGGGTTCTTAGCGTTATTCAGATGTTGATGTTTGTGCCCTGGCTCTTCTTTCATCACCACTGGCATCTTCGGGTCCCTCTACAGCAAAGGGTGCTCCTCCTGGGAATGGTTCTACTGGGAACGGGAGCCTCGCTGGGAGCGCTCTGGGTCACGGCCTCCAGTTCCTGGCTCCCTGCTGTAATCCCAAATAAGAACTGGACGATCCTGGTTCTAGGTGTCACCATATTCTCAGGCCTGATGGGTTGGCTCGGCGGCGAACTTCCGCGCATGTACGCGCTCTTACGCGAGCAGAAGCAGCTCAATGATCGCGAACTGCGCTTGCGTGCCCAATTGCAAGAAACATACGACGAACAACAGGTGCTGGTGCAGCAGCAGCAAGTACTGGTGGCCGAGTTAAATCGACTCTACCACGAACAGGCGCTGGCTGCTCTAACAGATGCCGTGACGGGCTTACCCAATCATCGCGCAATCATCGGGTCGATCGAAGAGGTCGTCTCATCCTGTCAACAATCTACGAGTTCCTGTGCGATACTCTTTGTAGACCTTGACCATTTCAAGAAGGTCAACGATACCTGGGGACATCGCGCGGGCGATGCCATCTTGCATGAAGTTGGCAGGCGTCTACGTAGCAGCCTGCGACAGGAAGATGTGGTCGGACGTTATGGAGGCGAGGAGTTCGCCCTCGTGTTGCGCGAGGTAGGCATACACGAGGCATATGAGACAGCGGAGCGCGTCCTCGCCACGCTAAGAAACCAGCCATGCGAATGGGAAAGGGAAGATACCCACGCGGTCGTGCCGATCGCCGTGACTGCCAGTATTGGCGTTGCCGTCTATCAGCTCCACGGATGCAGCCGTGAAGAACTGATCCATAACGCTGACCTGGCGATGTATCAGGCGAAACGGACGGGCAGAAATCGCATCTGCATCGCAGACGCAGCAATGGAAATTGCTCCTCAGCCATCTCCTTATCGGGAGGAGAATCTGCCGGTCGCTGAAGATAGAGAAGACAGAGAAGATAGACTGAGAGAACAGACTGGCGTGCAGGCACTGGCGATTGCAGCGTCGGCCCGCGATGGTGGAACCGGCGCGCACGCGCACCGCATGTTCTTGTTGGTCGAAGCGGTCGGGCACCGTCTTGGCCTCGCGGAAGAAGAGCTGCACCTGCTTCGTCTGGCTGCGATCGTTCACGATCTGGGTAAAATTAGCATTCCAGACGCTATTCTTAACAAAACTGGTCCCCTCAATGAACAGGAGTGGGATGTTATGCGCACACATCCGCAAATTGGTCAGCAGATGCTTGTAGAGTTAGGCGGCGTATTTACGCGCCTGGCACAAATTGTGGTGGCGCACCATGAGCGCTGGGATGGTACCGGCTATCCACATGGCATCGCGGGCGAACAGATTCCGCTCTGTGCCCGCATCCTCAGCGTGGTGGACGCCTACGACGCTATGACCTCGCGTCGTCCCTATCATGAGCCGCTGCCCATCGCAGAGGCCAGGACGGAGCTACTGCGTTGTGCGGGCAGCCAGTTTGATCCACAGGTAGTTCACGCATTCCTACAGGTGGTTGAAGCCCCAGAGGAGGTTCTGAGCAGTTTGTAGGTGAGCAAAGGAAAAGTGCGCGACCGGGCGCGCACCAATCTAAGACAAGAGAAACTGCTCGCTCACTCGCGCCAGCTCTTTTGCATTGGTCAACACCCCCATATGCCCACCATGATAGACATACAGCTGCGAATGGAAAATTCCAGCGCGCAGGATTCTCGCATTGGCCATTGGAACGATCGGGTCATCGTCACCAGCCAGTATCAGCGTTGGCTGCCGCAGAGACCAGAGCCAGGGCAGACTCGTCCAACTCATTGCCGCCACTAATTGATAGACATAACCACGCTGATTCAGCGGAGAAATGGCGCGCATAAATGCACGCGTCACCTCGGGGTTCGCTTCCCGCGTGGGGATCAATTCCTTCAAGAAAAAAGGCTCCCCATTAGCGCTCCAGGGGGTCAACAGCTGGAGCATTGCAGAGAGTTGGCCGGGCACCATCGTTACACCGGTTCCAGTGCTACCCAGAATCAAGCGCCGACAGCGGCGCGGAAATTGCAAGGCAAATTGCTGCGCCAGACTCCCACCCCATGAGAAACCCAGCACGTCTACCTGCCTGTAGCCCAACTGATCGAGCATTTTGCCTACCAGATAGGTGAGAGAAACAATGCTATATGGAGAGACTGGCGTCGGGGAAGCGCCGGTTCCCGGTATATCGAAGCGAATAACTTCGATGCTCGGGTCCAACGCTTCAACGAAAGGTTCAAACATCTCAAGGCCGGAACCAATGCCAGGCATCAGGAGAAGCGGCGTGCGTGTGCCATCTCCTCGGTGAATAGCTACACTCAAGCATTGGCATCCCACGGTAATCATCTGCGCGCGCTCTTCTTGCTGTAGCTTTGTTCGTGCATCCATATATGTTTCTCTCCCCATCTTGTAGCTTAGCTTGATCTAACGATGATAGGCAAACTCTATATCCAGGTGCCATTCCTGGTGATCAGCATCGCTTGAGCACTTTTTGAGCGTGCCTACTTTGCCCCCTTGCAGCAAGACCTGATAGCCACCTTCGATGGCCTCGTGCGATCCGATCTCGTCGCGGACAATTTTCTTGCCTCGTATGCGCAAACGCGTTATCGGGCTATCCGTCGAGCGGGCAAGGTCGTCGCCGCTGGCGATAATAGTGCCGTCACTATCGCGTAACTGGACATCAAATGTATCTGGCGCATCATAAACGATGAGAGTATCGGTGGGTGCAAGCCAGCCGTGCGCAAAGCTAGTGCCCAGTACACCATCATCGGCAATCCATATATCCCAATGATGTTGTTCTTTTGTCATAAGCTGTGCTTTTGTCATAATAGTACTCCTTTGGTACCGGGAATTCTGTTTGTGCGAAATCTCAAACAACCTCGCTCAAGCAGAATCTTTGCATTGGTCTATTGTTACAATGCATCTATATGCAATAGTATAATACTAATACCAGGAGTTTGCAATCCTCGCTGCTAGCTCAAGGGATATGGCTTTCGCTTCCATACAGCATAGATCCGCTTGTAGAGCGCTTTCGCGCTACATTGGGCGCAGTGATTTGTGATAGCAGAGGCGCAATTTGTGATGAAGGAGAGCCAGATCTATTATTCAAGCGTGAGCTTTGCCTCTACTTCTTGCATGACACGCACAAAGGCGGGCAGGGCGATCTCAGGCTCCTCGATCTCGGGGTGCCAGCGCTTCTCCCATTCAAAGGAGATCCACCCAGTATAGCCACCGTTCGCCAGCAGGCGTAGAACTTCGTCAACCGGCACCACGCCCTGCCCCAGCAGGCAGTAGCGGACGCCTTCATTCGTAGATATGGAGTCCTTCAGATGAACATGCCTGATGCGATCTTTGAGCGTTTCATAGGTATCCGCTAGCGGCTCGGAGAAGAACCTGTACGGATGATGCACATCCCAGAGCACGCCCACGTGAGGATGTTGCACGACCTGCAACACATCTTGCAGATTTTGCAGGCGCGCGAAGTCACCGTGAGATTCGAGCAGCACCTGAACGTTCGTTCCCTCAGCATGTTGGGCAAGGGCCAGTAGTCCGTTGATGACCTGCTCGATGATCTTCTTCCGCACCTGGTCATTGGGGATAGTATCTCCAAAGACGCGAATGTAGGGGGCATTCAACGCGGCTGCCAGGTCGATATGGCGCTTCCCCTCGTCAATGGCGCTAGCGATGGTCGCCTCATCGTCGAAGCGGCACGATGTATCCAGGCATGGAATGGCTAAATTCCGGTCCAGCAGATCGTGTTTCGTGGCCGGAAGTCGGCTGCCTGTAAATGGAGCCGCCTTCGTCAGGTCCATCTCTCCCTCGACGCCCCGCAGTTCCAGACCCTGATAGCCGTATTCAAGCGCCCTCTGTACGATCTGCTCCCACGACCAGTCGGGGCACGCCAGGGTGGTAAATGCCAGAGGATAATGAATGTTGTTCAATGGCTGCATGCTACCTACACCTCTCATCTGTCTCTATTCTTCGACTATAAGATATCTCATTCTCGCAAGATAATTTATTATATACTATCAGGAATGATGCCATGAGCTAAAATGTTCCTCATACTAGAAGAGAGAGATCATTGTGAGTTTGCTTACATTTTTTCGGTCTCTCAACACGCTGAAAAGGAGAATTTGTACATGACGACATGGAATGAACGCAACAAAGCGGTTATTGAAGAGTTCCGTACACATGGAGGCCAGGTGCAAGGGTGGGGACCGTTAATCCTGCTGACAACCAGGGGAGCGAAAACTGGTCAGCCCCGCATCATTCCCTTAATGCTTGTGAACGATGGTGATCGCTTACTTGCGGTAGCGTCTAAAGGAGGTTATCCGAAACATCCTGACTGGTATCTCAACGTGCTGGCCCATCCCGAAGTGACGGTTGAGGTCGGTAGCGAGAAATTCGACACTACAGCCCGCATTCTCACCAGCGAGGAGCGAGAACGGGCGTTTAAGAGGGCGGCGGAAGTGTTTCCTCCCTATGCCGAATATCAGAAGAAGACGGAACGCGAGATTCCTGTCATTGCACTGGAACGACCTGCCAGATAGCCCTCTCGATGGTACTCGTTCTAGGAAGCTCGCTCTTTGCTATAGAGCGAGCTTCTTTTTAGGCATAGCTTACAGGGAAGTACTGTTTGTACTCTTACTATATAGCTAACCCGTATTACAAAGAACAAGTATCTCTGAAAATTTGTTTTTTGCACAACGGGAGACTATGATGAATCTAACTGATCCTAAAGGCACACAGACGTTTTCTGCTCCAACGGCAGTTGTGGCTGAGAGGTGGAGCAACGCGCATATCTGGCAGCGTGTTGGGGCTATCGTATGGAGTCTTGGCTTCATTCTCCTGATCGTATGCAGCGTGATCGTCCATTCTCATCCAGGACCCTGGCCCTTTGACCTGCAAACCTCCTTGTATGTGCAGGGGCTTCATCTCTGGGCATGGGTGATAGCC
>JALYTQ010000433.1 GCA_030854195.1 Chloroflexota bacterium | reverse complement strand
GGTTTTGGTAGGTCGGCTTTGAAGCGTGCATGTAGATTGTTCTTCGTGATGCGGTTCTGGTAGGTCGGCTTCGTAGCGCTATATCTTGTAAAGCGTGCATCTACTTATCGGTTTGTTTATCAGTTTTAAGTAAAATAGTTTGTTTGAAAAATCCTTGCAAAAGAGCCAGTAGCTCCCAATACATGGTTGCTACTGGCTCTCCTATCAGGCGCTATTTCGCACCCTCCGGCGCGGCGAGTAGATCCAGCGCGGAGCGCGTGAGCACCTCGACGGCAATGGGCAGGGCATCCTCGTCCACGTTGAAGCGTGGATGGTGGTGAGGATACTTCGCCTCCTTATCCGCATTGTTCGCACCCACGATAAAGTAGCAGCCCGGTACCGCCTGGAGGAAGATGCCCATATCGTCGCTGCCCGTCGTCATCACAACCTCCGAGTCGTCAACAGCCTCCTCGCCCACGGTCGCAATCGCTGCCTCGTGCACAACCGCCGTTACTGCGGGATCGTTGACGCAGGGCGGGCAACCATCCGACCATGTGAACGAGCACGATCCGCCCATTGCCGTGGAGATACCTTGCGCTAGCTCTTCGATACGACGCAGCAGGTAAGCACGCAGTTCTGGATTGAAGGCGCGCATAGTCCCTTGCAATACCGCCTGCTCGGGAATGATGTTAAAGGCCGAACCCGCGTGAATGGAGCCAATAGTGACGATGGCCGGACTAAAGGACGCGGTCTCGCGGCTGATCAGCGTCTGCAGAGCCGTTATGATATAGGCGGAGATAGCGATGGGATCGACGGCATCTTCGGGCGAGGCGGCGTGCCCACCTCTGCCCTTCACCGTCATTTCAAAGCTATCGGCGCTGGCAAAGATCGCGCCCGCACGCACGCCGATCCGTCCGACCGGATACGTGCTTATCAGGTGCAGACCGATGATGCTATCCACACCCTCCAGCGCGCCCTCCTGGAGCATCGGTTTCGCACCGCCAATCTGCTCCTCGGCGGGCTGGAAGATAAATTTGACGTTGCCCGGAAGTTCCGCCTTCCGCTTGCTCAAAATATCGGCGACGGTCAGCAGGATCGAGGTGTGCCCATCGTGTCCGCAGGCGTGCATCTTCCCATCGACCGTGGAGCGATAATCGATCTCGTTCATTTCATGTATGGGCAGCGCGTCCATATCGGCGCGGATGGCAACGGTTTTTGCGTCGCCAGCGCCGCCGCGCAACAGGCCCACCACGCCCGTTTTCGCTACGTTTGTGCGCACATCCAGCCCGAGAGCTTGCAGGCGTTGCGCGACGATGTTGGAGGTGCGCACCTCTTCAAAGGCCAGTTCAGGATGCTCGTGCAGGTCGCGGCGCATCGCCACCAGGTCGGGTACGCGCTCGTCGATCTCTGCCTTCAAATGATCAGCCATGGGTTTCTCCTACTAACTCGTGCTCCGACCCTCCTGAGAGTCGCCGGAGCAGACGGCGAGATATATACTTCCACAGTATAGCACTGAAATGCGGGCGTTACCGTCTCAATATCAACGCGCTTTATCCAGAGGGCGCTGTGATGTCAGCGAGAAATGATCCCAGATGCTCGTCTGCCAATCGTCGAGCACCTGGTCGCGAGGCATCCACGCGGGCAGCGGCATCAGTAGGTGGGTGGCCAGCGCGTCAACGTACGGTTCATACATACTGCGTAATGATGCCAGCTTTGTCTCTGCGGCCTCTCCATCACGAAAGTTGAGCCCAAACTCGGCGAGGTTGTGCTTCAGGAGCTGAAAATCTTCGCTGCTGAGTCGGCTGGTGGTGAGCGTTTCCAGCGTTGTGCCAAAGACTTGAGACAGATCGACGGCGGCGTGACGAGCCATGGCAAAGGTGAAACGCGCCGCGTGTTCGGGCACATTGTCCAGCCCGGTCATCAAGAGCGCGCAGAGATCGAGCATGGCAGTCAGCGCAGCTAGCCACGACTCTCGATCATGTTGAGAACGGTAGTACATCAAAACCGAATACGAAAGATGGCTTTCCAGTATATCGGAACACCAGTGCTCCCAGGTGCGCAGATAGTAGAGCAGTTCTTCTACATTGTTGTCCTGCCGGTGCAGGGCGTAGCGGCGCAGCAGTTCGATCGCCGACGGTGGAGAACCCGCGCGCGCATCCAGCAGCGTAATCTCGGACTCGCGGCGCGAAAACGCCTGGTAGATCACCGGCACATACCCGATGACAAGCGCCAGGAAGCCGAAACCGGTCCCGGTCTCCATAACGGCCAGCGTCCGCGCCAGCCCCGTAATGGGTACAATATCTCCGTAACCAAGCGTAAAGAAGGTCACGCCACTGAGATAGAGATAGGTGCCGAGGTTCGCGCTATTCTCAGGCACATTGATATTCGGCCTGATTGCCCACTGGATAAGCGCGAACGCAAAGACGAGGACGATGCCCCAACACACCAGTAGCACCAGCAGCGATAGGGGACCGAAGATGCTCAGAAAAAACTCGCGCCGGGTCGAGGAACGCATCTTGCGCGCTACCATTGACCACAGCCCCCAAAGTGTGGTGTAAAACAGGCGCGAAAAGCGGAATCTCCGCGCCACCCTACGTGGCAGTACAATAGTTTCAAAGGCGTCCTGCAACACGATCAGGATCAGAAGTAGGCCCAGGATGCCGACCAGAATGCTCATAGCTGCTCCTCCGCAAAAACTAATACCCTTGTATTATCAGCTTTGCGGAGATATTGCAACCTTACTATTTAGCTGAGCATCACGCCAGCAGTTTCTCAACGGTATCCAGCAGCTCATCCAGCTCAAACGGCTTTCTCAGGCTGATAAGCTTGCGCTTCGCGACCTCTTCCTCGGGCAGATACGCGCTCATGATGATCGTGGGCGTATCGTCCCATGCCTGCGTTGAGCGTAGCCGATCATACAGTTC